>JBMOHX010000156.1:0-8637 GCA_049317625.1 Phycisphaerales bacterium | reverse complement strand
ATGACGATCGGCACCCGCCCCGCCGGTGAGGAGGAGAGCAAGCCATGAGCAAGTTCACGGTCGCCACTGCCACCCTCGCAACGCTCACGTGCCTCGCCCCCTGCGCAGCGGGCCAGAGCCTCTTCCGCCGCGAAGCCCCGCCGCAGGTCAACAGCCTCGGCGAACCGGACCCGCAGGCCCCGCTCCGCGACGTGAGCCTTCTGCTGATTGAGGCCCCCAAGCCCAAATCGTTCCAGCTCCACGACAAGGTCACGATCCTGATCTCCGAGGTCAGCCGGCAGAGCGCGAACCAGAAGGTCGACACCAAGAAGGACGTCTCGGTGAGCGGTCAGATCAGACGGCTCCCAGATCTGATGGCGCTGCTCCAAGCCCAACTCGAGTCCGACACCGGCAGCCCGATCACCGGCGTGGACGCCTCCGCCGGCAATAAGTTCAAGGGCGACGGCAAGTACGAGCGCAGCGACCGCTTCACGGACCGCATCACCGCGACCGTCATCGACGTCAAGCCCAACGGGGTCCTCGTGCTCGAGGCCCGCCGCACGATCAGGAAGGACGAAGAGGTGCAGTCACTGGTGCTCTCGGGCGAGTGCCGCCGCGAGGACGTGACGGCCCAGAACACCGTGATGTCCAACCAGCTCGCGGACATGAACCTGAGTGTCAGGAACGAGGGTCAGGTGAAAGAAGCCGCCGAGAAGGGCCTTCTGAGCCGAGTCTTCGATACGGTCTTCAACTTCTGAATCTCCCAGCGCACAACAAAAACGGCCGCGTGCTACCACGCGGCCGTTTGAACTCGCTTCGAACCGGGGAAAGGCTCCCGCTTACTTCGGCGCAACCACCGGGGTGGTGGGCGAGCCGGGGGCCCCGACCGGACCCGGGTTCGCCGCGCCCTCCACGGGAACGACGATTCCTTCCAGGCCCATCTGCTTCACAACGTCGGTCGTGAGGTCATCGGCCGAGACGCCGCGGATGACGGGCCGGGCCAGAATCTCCTGCACAGCGCCCGCGACGCTCTGCGAGGCGATCTTGACCTGATCACCGCGCGTCACGATCACATGGGTGTACCCCCGCGCCTGAGCGAGGCCGTTCGCCGCCTCAACCGCCAGGCGGTACGCCTCCGACACCTGGGTCGTGTTGAACGCCTCGACCGCCTGCTGGGCCGCGGCCCTGGACTCCTCGAACTTCTGGTTCTTCTGCATGAACTCGGCCTCGAGGGCCTTGCGCGGATCGGCACCCTCGGGCATGGCGAGCGCCCGGGTGCGGATGTCCTCGAGATCCTTCAGCATCCCGCGCAGCTCGACGTCAAACTTGTCCGCGTTCGCGGCGTTCGCCTGCTTGTAATCAGGCGTCTCGAGCTTCTTGGCGATGATGGACAGCACATCCACCGTCGCCAGCTTGAACTCGCCCTCGCGCGGCAGGGGGGCATCCGCGATAGCGGCGCTGCCGGGGGCCTGAGCGGCGAGCCCAAGGCCGATGGCGATGGCAAGCCCGGAGAAGACAGCAACTCGTTCGGTCAGGGTCATTCGTGGGTCATCCTTTCGGCTCATTCTAGAGTGTCAGACTGCTGACGAGCCGAGCGGTTCCGCGTACAGTCCCCTCCCGCCCAAGCCCGTACGGCGTTCGCAAGGGTCCCCAAGGCGGCCGGAGTTCAGCGCGTGATCAACAACCCCCTCCGAAAGCTCGCCGACGTGCTGGTCGGCTACTCCACGCAAGTCAAGCCGGGAGACCTCGTCGCCATCGCCGCCGAGGCCGAAGCGATGCCCTTCGTCGAGGCCGTGACGGAAGCCGTGCTCCGCGCCGGTGGGAACCCTTTCTGGCTCCCGCGCAGCGAGTCGCTCACCGAGCTGCTGCTCCAGCACGGCACCGACGAACAACTCAAATACTGCTCGCCCCTCACCGTCGAGATGATCGAACGCATCGACGTCCAGATCGGCGCCTGGTGTCAGATCAACACCAAGTACCTCTCGAGAATCAACGGCTCACGCGTCGCCATGCACCAGCAGTCCCGTAAGCCCTGGATGAAGCGATTCATGGAGCGCAGCGCGTCGAACCAGCTCCGCTGGGTCGGCACCGCCTACCCCACCAACGCCAGCGCCCAGGACGCCGACATGAGCCTGCGGCAATACCAGAAGTTTGTGTACGAAGCGGGGTACCTGCACACGGAGAACCCCGTCGAGGTGTGGAAGCACTTCAGCGAAGCCCAGTCCCGGGTCTGCGCGTACCTCCAGACGAAGAAGGACATCCGGTTCCGAGTGCCCGCCGGCGAAGGCCCCGCGGGCCGTCACGACGGCACAGACCTGCGCGTCAGCGTCGACGGCTCGACCTGGATCAACTGCTCGGGCCTCAATAACTTCCCCGACGGCGAGGTCTTCGCGGGCCCCAAGGGCGTCGAAGGGCATGTGAACTACACCTTCCCAGCGGTGTACAACGGCCGCGAGGTCGAAGGCGTGCGGCTCGCGTTCAAGGGTGGCCGGGTGGTCGAGGCAACGGCCAAGAAGGGCGAAGAGTTCCTGATCCAGATGCTCGATCAGGACGAAGGCGCCCGCACGCTCGGCGAAATCGCCATCGGCACCAACTACGCGATCAAGCAGCACTCCAAGAACATCCTCTTCGACGAGAAGATCGGCGGGACGTTCCACGCCGCGGTCGGTGCAGGCTACCCGGAGAGCGGCAACAGCAACGAGAGCGGGCTGCACTGGGACATGATCTGCGAGCTGCGACCCAACGCGGACAAGTCCTGGCCCGGCGGCACCATTGAGGCCGACGGCGAACTCTTCCACAAGGACGGCAAGTTCCTCCGCGACGGATGGCCTGGGAACTGAGGCCGGACGGCACAAGATCCCGCCGGGAAGGGCTCCGCGCGCGGATGGCGACCAAGTCGCAGCCCCCGAAACCCGATATTCCGCTAGACTGTTGACCCAGAGCACCGGAGCCCGACCCGAGAACCGACCATGTCCGACCGGTACAAGACAATCCTCCTCTTCGGCCCCCCCGGGGTCGGCAAAGGCACCCAGGGCAAGATCCTCGCCCAGATCCCGGGGTTCTTCCACAGTTCCACAGGTGAGATCTTCCGCAATCTCGACTCACAGTCGGAGCTCGGCAGGCTCTTCATGCAGTACTCGTCGCGCGGCGAACTCGTCCCCGACGACGTCACCATGAAGATCTGGAACCAGAACCTCTACGCGAACACCCACCTCGGACGCTTCAAGCCGCACGCCGATCTGCTCGTGCTCGACGGCCTGCCCCGCTCGGTCAACCAGGCCAAGCTCCTCTACCGCTATTGCGACGTCCAGTGCATCATCCACCTCGTCTGCCGCGACAAGGAAGCGCTCTTCGAGCGCATGCGCAAGCGGGCGATGAAGGAAAACCGCGCCGACGACGCCAAGCCGGACGTGATCCGCCGCCGCTTCGAGGTCTACGAGAACGAGACCTTCCCGGTGCTCGAGTTCTACAAGGGCAAGAACATCACCGAGAGTGACGCCATGCGGTCCCCCGCCGCGGTGCTGAAAGAGATCCTCGAAGCGGTCGTGCCGATTCAAGAGGCCCACTACCGCGACCTCGGCAACCCCAGCTGATGGAAACGCCCCCCGCGAGCCGACCCGCCCTCGCCTTCACGCTGATCGAGCTCCTCGTCGTCATCGCCATCATCGCGGTGCTGATCGGGATCTTGCTGCCCAGCCTCGGCCAGGCCAGACGCACCGCCAGGGCGACAGTCTGCCTCGCCCGCCTCCAGCAGATCGGCATCGGGACCCAGTCGTACCTGACCGATTTCCGCGACTGCCTCCCTCAGGCACTCGGCCCCCTCCCCGGCGGCGGAGATGCCGTCATCGGCGCACTTTTCGCCGGTAAAAAAGGGCTCTTGCCCTTCTACGGCATCGACGAGATCGGTGCCGAGCGTCGCCCCCTCAACAAGTACGTCATCGACTTCCCAGTCCCCGCCGACGCCGACGGGGGCAACACCGACCTCCCGCCCTTCAAGTCCCCCGTCGACCGCGGCGCACGCTCCACCGGCGTGCCCATCCCCGGCCTGGACTCCACCGAATCCATGTACGACCTCATCGGATGCAGCTACACGCTCAACGACCACACCCTTAGCGGCGAACAGTTCTCCACCCTCGTCCCCGCCGGCGGCGGCCGCCTGCCAACGGTCGTGAACACCTCCAAGACCTGGCTCATCGGCACCCACACCATCTACAACTTCCAAGAGAACAACAACCGCGGCATGGAGTGGTTCGAGCCCGGCAAAGTCGAAGCGAACCTGCTCTTCGTCGACCTCCACGCGCGCATGCGAATCCGCGTGCCAGAGGGCACCGCCGACAAGACCGACGACTACTGGTTCACACCTCAGTAGCGGCGACGACGGCCGCCGGCCACCGCGCAGCCCAACACCACCGCGCCCAAACCCGGCGTCGGGATCAGCGTGCCCGTCGCGTTCGTCTGGATCTCCGCGCTCAGCGCCGCGCCGATGGAGTCGAGCGTCAGATCAAACAGCACGTTCGCCGTGCCCCCCGGCGGCAGAATTGTCGGAAGTGCAAAGGCCTGCTGCGGGATCGCCACCCCAATGTCGAACGACTGGTCGAACGCCAACGGCGTGAGCGACGACAGCGCAGCGTTCTGTCCCGTGAAATCAAGCTGCCCCGCAAGCGGGAAGGGGATCGTGATCGCCGGGATCGCGAACTCGGTTCCCAGGAACTGGAGCGACAAGGTCAGCTCCACCAGCGGCGCAACGAGCACGTCGTACCCGCCCGTGCCATTCGGCGTCATCGTCCCGATGGAAGGCCCCACCTGACGCACGCTGAACTGACTGACACTCGCCGAACCGATAGGCAGCGTGAGCGGGAACCCTCCGATGTACGTGGAGCTCGGGCTCCGCGTCCGGAACGTGTCGAACTCGAGCGACACGGTGATCGGCACGTCCAAAGAACCCGTGGCGAGAAAGTTGGCCTCAAAGCCCGTCAACGACAGCGCGCCCGTGAACGCGTTCGCGTCCATCCGAAACAGCCCCGAGGTCGCCGAATCAAGGTCGCCGTTCAGGCCGCCGCCCAGCGTCACCGGCACGGGAACATTCTCCGTCGCGCCGAACGAGCCGAAAAGACCGGGCTTTGTGCGGGTCCCAGTGGGGTTCGCCGTCGCGTCGTAGTTCCCGACGAGCGTCCCCGCGGTCGCGATCGTCGAGCTCAGCGTGCCGCTAATCCCGCTGGTTTGTTGGTTGAACGTGAAGTCGTATTCGCCAATCTGCCCGTAGCACAAAGGTGCGGAAACAACGAGCGCGGCAACGACCGTGAGGGCTGTGTGTCTTGTCATGCCCACAAGGTGCGCCACGCCGGGCAAAATGCCACCCGCGCGGTGACACAAAATGCGGACCTTGAGGTTATCGCCCGTAGGCGATCCAGAGGCCGGCAGCCCACCCGAGCCCGTGCGCCGCCACGATCGCGAAGAACACCGCCCGGAACCCCGCGTCCCGCGTCTTGTGCCGCAGCACCCGCTGCGCGACCAGCGCCCCCGGCCACCCGCCGAGCAGTTCAATCAGGTGCAGCCGCCGCTCGGGGGTGCGCCACGCGCCCCGCACCGCCGCCCGCTTGTCGATCCAATACGCCACGAACGCGACCACGCTCGCGCACAGGTAGACCACGGCCGCCGAGATCAGAAGCCAACCGGGCATGAGCCACAATCCTACCGGACAGCGAGCCGGCCAACGAGCCGATACCATGCGGCACACGGCGCCCAGGATGGTCGCCCGGCTCCGGAGCCCCACATGAAGATCCACGAGTACCAGGCACGCGAACTCCTCCGCTCCTTCGGCATCCCTGTCCCCAGCGGTCAGGTCATCTCGTCCCCGGCAGAGGCGCATGCGGCCTTCGCCGCGGCAACCGCCGGCATGGCCAAACCCTGCGCGGTCGTGAAGGCCCAGGTCCACGCCGGCGGACGCGGTAAGGCCGGGTTCGTCAAGCTGGTCAACAACCCCGCCGACGCCGCGGCCTCCGCCACCTTCATGCTCACCAACCGCATGAAGAGCCCGCAGACTCCCCCCGAAGGCCTCGAGGTCAAGAAGCTCCTCGTCGCGCAGGCCGCGGACATCGCGGCGCGGCCCGGCGGCGGGACCGAAGAGTTCTATCTCGCCATCACCACCGACCGCAAGACCCGCCGCAACATCCTGATCGCCAGCCGCGAGGGCGGCGTCGAGATCGAACAGGTCGCCCACGAGCGCCCCGAGGCGATCTTCAAGGAACCCCTCCATCCCCTGCTCGGACTCCAAGGGTTCCAGGCCCGCAACGTCGCGTATAAGCTCGGCCTCAAGGGCAAGCAGGTCGGCCAAGCCGCGGCGATCATGCAATCCCTCGCGAAGCTCTTCGTCCAGAAGGACTGCACGCTCGCGGAGATCAACCCGCTCGTCCTGACGCCCCCCACCGCCGCCCACCCCGACGGCCAGGTGCTCGCGATCGACGCGAAGTTCTCGTTCGACGAGAACGGCCTCTTCCGGCAGAAGGACGTCGCCGAGCTCGCCGACCCCGCCGAGGAGAACCCCGCCGAGCTCCGGGCACACAAGTTCGGCCTGTCCTACGTCGCGCTCGACGGCAACATCGGATGCCTCGTGAACGGCGCGGGCCTCGCGATGGCCACCATGGACATCATCAAGCTCAACGGCGGCGAGCCGGCCAACTTCCTTGACGTCGGCGGCTCCGCTTCGGAAGAAGCCGTCACCGAGGCCTTCTCGATCATCCTCAGCGACCCGTCCGTGAAGGGTGTCATGGTGAACATCTTCGGCGGCATCATGAAGTGCGACATCATCGCCCAGGGCATCATCAACGCCGCCACCAAGCACAAGAACCCCGACGGCAGCACCGGATTCAAGGTCCCCCTGGTGGTCAGGCTCGAAGGCACCAACGTCGACGCGGGGCGCAAGCTCCTCGAAGACGCCCGCCGGCAGATCCCGACGATGCAGGCTGCCACCGACCTGACCGACGCCGCGAAGAAGGTCACCGCTTCCGTCTAGAACAAGTGGTTTCGCCGGGCAATGTTCCGCCCCCGGAGCGTTATGCCTAGTTGAGACACCAAGATGAACCCAACAAGAGGAACCGCATGATGAAGAACCTTCTCTCCCGGATCGCGGGCACAGTACTGACGACAGCCGTGGCCTTGGTCGTGATCGCTTCTCCCCTGGGTGCCGGTCAGGCTTTCGCCCAGGACGGCGGCGGTCGCGGCGGCCGGATGGGCGGCGGCATGGGTGGCATGATGATGACCCCCGCCGTCTCCGGTCAGCAGATCGATCGCATGGAGAAGCTGCTCAAACTGAGTCCCGATCAGGCGACCGCCGCGAAGGCTCTCCACGAGGGCTACTCGGATCAGGCCCGCCAGATCCAGGACAAAGTGCGCGAGAAGATGGAAGCCATCCGCCAGGAGTTCCAGGAGAAGCAGGATCCCTCCGTGTGGGAAGGCATGCAGAAGAACATGGACGATGCGCGCGAGAACCGCAAGAAGCTCGACGCCACGTTCTTGGCGGACGTCAAAGCCCTCCTGACCCCCGCGCAGGCCGAGCAGTGGCCCGCCGCCGAGCGCAGCGTGCGCCGCGACCAAGGCCTCCGCCGCGGCTTCATCTCCGGCGAGCGGGTTGACCTCTTCCAGATTATTGAGCGAGCCAAGCTCACCGACGACACGCTCGCGAAGGTCAAGCCCGCGCTCGACGAGTACGAGGTCGAGATCGACCGCGAGATCGTCAAGCGCGACGATGGGATGGCCGCCCGCATGAAGGAAATGGCCGAGATCCGCGCGTCGGGCGACATGGAGAAAATGCAGGACGTCGTCGAGAAGGGCCGCGAGGCCTCCGTCCGCGTCCGCGATGTCAACCGCAAGTACGCCCGGCAAGTGGCAGACCTCCTCCCCGAGGATCAGAAGGCCGCGTTCGAGCTCGACTTCCGCAAGGAGTCGTTCCCCGACGTCTACCGCGATAGCCAGTCCCAGCGGTCGATCTCCGCGGCCCTGAAGTTCGCGGATCTCACCGAGGAGCAGAAGGCCTCCATCGAAACCCTCCGCGGGACGCACGAGAAGGAAGTCACCGCGATCAACACCGAACTCACCGCGGCGATCGAAGAAGCCGAGATGACCTTCAACATTGCCCAGGGCTTCGGCGGCCGCGATCGCGGGCCCGCCGGCGACCTCCGTCGCGAGCGCCGCGAGATGGACCAATCCGCCCTCGAGTCCCTCAAGAAAATCCTCACCCCGGAGCAGGCCGAGCGGCTCCCCAAGCGTGAAGAAAACGACGGCGGCCCGGGCGGCCCCGGCGGCATGCGCGGCCGCGGGCGTGGCCAGGGCGGCGACCGCCCCCGAGACCAGAACTGATCGAGTTCGATAACGAAACCCGAGCCGGGGCCCGCCAGCGGCCCCGGCTTTTTTCTATACTGACCGAGCCCAATCCAGCAGGACGGGAATCCACCGGGCGCGCATCCTGATACCTCGGTCGACCGATTACGGGAACGAACACACACAGGAGCCCCGCATGCGCACGATCGCCTCAAAGAACCGGTTGGTACTCGCCGCGCTCACCGGGCTGTTCGCCTTGGCCCTGCCGGCCGTCGAGTCCGCCGCCCAGGAGCGGATCGCGATCCGGGCGACCGTCGGCGATGGCCCCGGGATGATGGGCTC
>JBMOHX010000155.1:0-8724 GCA_049317625.1 Phycisphaerales bacterium | reverse complement strand
GGAAGAAATCTACGTCCTTGTCGCCCACGTCGATGAACTGGCCGGACGAGTCGGGATCCGCGCCGATCGTGCCCGAGCCGTTGCGAGGGAGCGTGCCGATCAGGTTCCTGACCTGGGTGATGTTTCCATTGACGTCAGGAGTGACGAGTCGGACAATGATCTGATACGTGCCGCCCGGCCCGTTGGGGAGGCGGTTCTCGAGGTTCGACGGGTCGTAGGACTGGTTCTCGAAATCCGAAACCCCGAAGTAGTACACGCCGCCGCGAGCGACCTCGATGGAGAGGAAGCTGTCGGTGGTGTGGCCCGCCAACTCGCCCGCCGAGTCGAAGAGGATACCGGGGAAGTTGACGTCGCTGAACTCGACCCCCGCGGCGGCGGTGTCATCGCTCGCGCCCAGAGGGGTGCCGTTCTCATCGAAGACTCGGAGGAACGAGTCGACGAACCCGTCGGCGTCGGGGGTATCGATGTCGACCAGCAGACGACCGCCGTCGGGCACAGTCACCCGGAAGAGATCGACATCCGAAGTCCCCACCGGCTGGCCGAGGTCGGCGCCGATGAACCCGGGGAACTCGAGCGGGGTGAGATCGTCTCCGAGGCGTACCTCGACCGCGCCCGCGAGCAGACCGTTGGGATCGGAGTTGCTGAGCGACAAAGACAGGCTGAACGTGCCGGTGTCGCCGGCGACGCCGCCCGCCTCGATCGCGCTGTAGGAGGTATTCGGCGCGCCGCTGACGCCGATGAAGTACAAGCCCGGCTGCAGATTCTGGGTGAGGCGCGAGTACCCCGTGTCGCCGCCGTCATCGTCGTTGGCGAGCTCGGCGCCGTTCGCGTCGAACAGCCTGAGGTATGAGTCGAAGTCGTCGCGGTTGCTGGTGTCGGGCGAGAGCGTGAAGGTCACGTTGCCGCGCGACACGACGTTCACCTTGAACATGTCCACGTCGGTCGCGCCGATCGCGGTCGAACCACCGTCTTCACCGATCCGCCCGGTGACCGAGAGGACCGCGCTGCCGTCGAGATTCGGGCTGATCGCGACCGCGCCCGAGATGCGACCGTTTGGATCCGGGACGCTCTGACCACCACCCGGGGGCGGGGGCGGCGGGGGAACGTTGCCAAACTGCTCGCGGACCCGCTGCACCGCGCGGTAGATGTTCAGACGCGGGTAGCTCACGTTCGTGTTTTGGACGTTGTCGTTCTCGTCGTCGCCGTCGAAGATCGCATCCGCGGTTGCACGCAGCGTCGTCACGACCTCGTCGGGAGTGAGCAGCCTGCCCGCGAACGTCAGCGCGGCGTCCTGGAGCAGCGCGACAGACCCGGCGACCACGGGCGACGCCTGCGAGGTGCCGCCCATTTCTTCGTACCCGTTCCTCGGCGTCGTGCTCCTCAGCAACGCTCCCGGGGCGAACAAGGTGTAGTTGGTCACCAGTCGCTGCGAGAAACTCGTGACTCGGTCGACGCCGGTGGTGATGTCGGTCGCGCCGCTGCCCCACTCGATCGGCGAGTTGAAGGTGTCTTCCCAAACCGCGCCGACCGCGATGGTGCTGCCGATCGCCGGAGCCGCGAAGTTCTGATACTCGTGGTTCTTGAACGAGTTGCCGCCCGCCGCCACAACTGTGACGCCCACCCGCTCGAGCCGGCGGATCTCCGAAATCACCGTGTCACCGTTGGCTTCGGACTCGCTCTCGTAGAAGCCGCCGCCCAGCGACATGTTCACCGCGACGATGTTGAACTGCTGCCGGTTGTCGAAGACCCACCGCAGGCCCTCGGCGATGTCGCGGTTGCTCCCCGACCCGTTGTCTCCCAGCACCTTCACGCCCACCACGCCGGCGCGCGGCGCAACGCCGATGGTCGGATTGCTCGAGCCGACTAGGCCGGCAACATGCGTCCCGTGCCCCTGGCGATCCACCGGAGTGCTCTCACCATTCACCGCGTCGAACCCGCCGCGGTAGTTCGAGGAGAGATCCACGTGCGACCCATCAAGGCCGGTGTCGAGGATCGCGACCGTGACACCCTGACCGTCGATCGCGGAGTACAGCGGATCGGCCCGCATCTGAGTCAGGCCGATGATGTCCATGTAGGTCAGCAACCGGCGGTCTTCGAGCGCCTCGAGGTCAGCGCGGCCCGCGAAGGCGAGAAGGTCATTCACCGTCCGCTCGAACGCGCGACGGAAGTCCCCGAGTCGGAAGTTGGTCCGTGTCATTCCCTATTCCTCCAGCAATCGCCCCGAGAATCCGCGCCATGCCTCGCGCGGACCAGCAAGGGTATCCATCCTCCGCCCAAAGCAGCCGCGCTCCCAAACGCCGCCCGCACCGACATCGGTCGGCCCCGCAACCGGGGTTGAAGATTCCTGACCCAAGCGACGGTTCCCCGTCAGATCGCCCGTGGCATCCCTTCGAGGCGGGGCAACTGCTCGTCCACCTCGGCGCGGGTGGGGAGACTCGGGATCGCGCCCGCCTTGGTCGCCGCGAGCGCTCCCGCGACCGACGCCGTGAGCAGAGCCTTCTCGACCAACGGGGTTTCTTCCGGTGAGCGGGCCTTGATCGCCGCGTGGACCATCGGCCACCCGCACGCGATCGCCCCGCTGAAGGCGTCGCCCGCGCCCACCGAGTCCACCGCGGTCACCTGCAACGTCGGGATCCGACGCTGGCGCCCGCGGTGTGAAACGATCGAACCCTGTGCGCCGAGCGTCAGAATCACGGTCGCCGGTCCGATCTCACCGGCCCGCAGCAGCAGTCGCCCCGGCTCGGTGCCAAGGTCCTGGCCTGTCAGCGTCGCGGCCTCCGAGCGGTTCACGAGCAGCACGTCCACCATACCGATGAACTCGCGCGGCATCTGCCGCGCGGGGGCCGCGTTGAGAATGACCGGGATCCCCGCGGCCCGTGCGATTTTCGCGGCCTCGATGTTCGCCACCAGCGGGATCTCGAGCTGCAGCAGCAACGCGGCCGAAGCCTTGATGATCCCTTCCGCCGCGAGCACATCCTCCACCGTAACCAGCGCGTTCGCGCCGCTCGCAACGACGATGGTGTTCTCTCCGCCGTCGGCGACGGTGATCATGCCAAGCCCGGTGGGCTGGCCCGGGGTCGGCACAACGTGAGCACACCCGACGCCGCACTCTTTGAGCACCGAGAGCAGGCGTTCCCCGTGGGCATCGTCGCCGACGCGGCCGACCATCTCGACTGTCGCGCCCATGCGGGCCGCGGCGACCGCCTGATTCGCACCCTTGCCGCCGGGGAAGGTCTTGTACGAACCGCCGAGCAGGGTCTCGCCGGGCGCGGGCAGCCGCCCCACACGGACGACCAGGTCCATGTTCATTGATCCGACGACGCAGACCGCGGGAGGGGGCATCTTGACAGTGTACGCCCGGGGGCCCGCCCCCAACGGGTCGGCGCGACCTGAGATCGGGCGCCCGGCAGGAGTCGGGACGAACCGGTCAGATGATCTCGACGATCTCGAACCGTTTGAGGCCGCGCGGAGCGTTCACGCGGATCACGTCGCCGACGCGCGATTTGAGCAATGCCTCGCCCATCGGGCTGGTGGCCGTGACTTCGACGTAGTCAAAGGACGGGGTGGGCGACCCCTCGCCGACGAGCTTGTAGAGGTCGAGGTCGCCGTCGTCCAAGTCCTTCAGCCGCACGGTGGACCCGATGAACACGACCCCCTCGACCGCCTTCGCCATGTTCTCGTCGATCACAGAGATGTTCGAGAGCCGCTCCTGCAACCGCCGGATTTCGGCTTCTTCCATGCCCTGTTGCTCGCGGGCCGCGTGGTAGTCGCCGTTTTCCTTGAGGTCGCCCAGCGCCCTGGCCTCCGCAATGCGGTTGGACATCACCGGCCGGTTCTGGATGAGGCTGGTGAGCCTCACCTCGAGCTGCTCCCTCTCGGCCTTGGTCATGAGTTCCATGGACAAACCTTCCTGATTCCAGTGAGCAACCCGCGGCGAAGAGGACGATCCCCGATGCCAGTGGCGACGCCCCCCCTCGGGCTCGGCGCATGAATCTAGGCGGGTGGGGTCCCCTTGACCACCCGCGAGGACCGAATCGCTCCGGTCACGAAAACCACCGCGCCCATGAAGGTTACGGCGAAAAGCCCGGTGAGATGGGCCGGGGTCACTTGGGCGGTCGCCCCGGACCACAGTCGATCGCGCGTGACTTCAAAGGACACCGTGAGGGGTGACATGACAAGGAACGGGTTGACCCCGTCCTCCGATTCCCCCACACCTCCGACCACTGACGCCGCGGGCCCGGCGAGGGCGACCCCGACCACCGCGATCATCCAGCACCATCTCGGGAGCGAGGAGGTCATCGCCATGCCCAGCAGCCCGCAGACGACGAGGCCCCAGGCCAACGCGAAGCCGGCGACGGTGGCCACCACATGAAGACTCCAACCCGCCATGCCCGGGAACGACTGGCTGAAGATGATCGCCGCGCCCGGAGCGAGCATGACAACCGCATCGGCCAGGAACGAACGCATCGGGCGTCCGGGGGCTTCCTGACTCAGCCGGACCATGGGCCAGAGCACCGCGACGCCCATCAGCACGAAGGTGAGAAGCACACGGGCCGCGGGGCGGTAGACCTCGTACGTCGTGAGCCCCATCCGCCCGAGCTGCCCGATGGAGATCGCGGTCGCGGCCAACAGATAGCAGGTCCAGAGGAACGCGAGCCCGCGGGGCTCCGCCCGCCGGTGCGCCCACCGGTCGCCTCCGACAGAGGCAGATTGGGGTTTGGGTGACGGCTCCGGGACCGCGTCGGGCCCGAGGGCGTCGGAAACCCGTTCAGGCGTGGGCAGGTCGGTCGGGGTCGGATCGGTCATGGACGCCGCGCGGTCGCCGCCTCGGCGGAGGCGGATGTATCGAACACAACGTGCGCGCGGTAGATGTGGGCCCGGGCGCAGGAGCCGTCGATCCGCCCGTAGCGCCTCGTCAGGGCGTTGATGTTCGCGAGTTTCTGCGCAGTTGAAACGTCGCCGACGAGCGGCTTGCTCGCGCGGCCGCCCCATACCACGCGCGTGCCGTACGACGTGATCAGCTCCAGCGAGCCGCTCGATGAATACGAGCTCAGCTCGATCCCCGCGACCTGCTTCGCCCACGGCTGACCCGCGATCGCGCCCAGCAGTTCGAGCCCCGCAGCAATGTCCTCGCCCGCCCACGCCGAGACAAACTCTCTCGCCCCGTCCCTGTTCATCGGAGGGGGCATCACCGGGTTCGCGAGGAACTTCATGGTGGACTCGCCCTCGCTATAGATCGGAGGAAGCGGTCGGCCGAGCTGATCAATAAGGAAGTCTCTGCCGTCGTGACGCACCACCGCGGCGGGGATGCGCCAGCGCCCTTGAACCACGATCTGCGAGCCCTTCTCGCGGGTGACGTGCGGAGAACCGTCGAACCACCCGCTCGCGGCGAGGGCAACGCCGATCCGTTCGAGCGGGTCCCGCGAGAACGGATCATCGTGGTCACCCAGCGCGACCTTCGCAGCGCGGAGCACGGCTTCCTGATCGGCGCTCGGCAGCCACGTGCCGGTGGTTGCACCCGCGTCGTCGACGATCGGCGGCCACTCGATGGAAATCGTGGGCTGCTCCCGGAAGCTCAGTTCGGCGGAGCGCCGCTCGAGGGGGCGCAGCCCGATCGCCGCGCCGGCCAGGAGCCCGCAGCAGAGCACGAGCACGCCGAACCCGGTCAGGTGCGAGAGGAACCGACGCCAGCCGAATCCTTCGGCGCTTCCATCGAGCTGAGGCTTTCGTGCCATGCCTAATCCTTGTGCGCCCGGGCCGGGAAGTCACGTATCGCGAGGTCGACAAGCCGCCGTGCTAGGCCCTCGAAGGAAATCCCGGCGTGTGCCGCGGCCATGGGCAGGAGGGAGTGGCCTGTGAACCCCGGCATGGTGTTGATCTCCAGCAACCACGCCTGGCCTTGGGCGTCGAGGATGAAATCCGCCCGCGCCAGGTGCCGGCACCCCAGCTCGCGGAAGAGCAGTTCCGACCAAGACCCGATCCGATCCCTCACCCCCGCGGGGAGCGTTGGATCGGGCACGTACTTCGTCTCGTCGCTGTGGTACTTCGCCTGGTAGTCGTAGAACGCGACGGCGGGCCGGATCTCAATCGGCGCAAGCGCGGTGCCGTCCAGCAGGCCAACGGTCAACTCCCGTCCGCCCAACAGGGCCCGCTCAATCAGGTACGCCCGCCGTGGGTGGATCGCCTGGTCCGCGAGCACATTCGCGTGCGCCCGGCTCCACTCCTCCTCGCTATGGCAGAAGTGCACGCCCACGCTCGAGCCCTCGTGCACGGGCTTGACCACCACGGGCAGGGGCAAAGGACAGCCCCCGTCCGCTCCGTTGAAGACCGCGCATGGCAACGTCGGGATCCCTGCGCGGGCCGCGGCGACCTTCGTAGCCAGCTTGTCCATCGCGAGGCGCGCGGCCGAAGGACCGCAGCCCACGAACGGCCTGCCGTCGGCGACCAGCAAGTCCTGGAGGGGACCGCCCTCGCCGAAACCACCGTGCAAAACGGGGAAAATCACGCGGCCCGGCATCTCGGCCAACTGCGCACCGCTCACGCGGTCGATCACCTGATAGTGCGCCTTGCAGCCCGCAGACGCGTCGAGAGCTTCGAACACCGCGCGGCTGCTCACCAGGCTCACTTCACGTTCCGCGTCCGGACCGCCTCCCAGCACCAAGACTTCGAGCGGCGTAGTCACTGCTTCCTCCAGACGACGACCTCGCGCCGCAACTCGATCCCGAAACGTTCGCGGACCGCAGCTTCGACACGCTCCATCAGCGTGATGACGTCGCGGGCGCACCCGCCCTTCTCCGCGACCAGGAAGTTCCCGTGCACTTCGGAGACGACGGCGCTCCCCACGCGAAGGCCTTTCAGCCCGGCGCGATCGATCACCATCCCCGCCGACGCCCGTTCCCCGGCCCGGCCGATCCCGTCGACGTCGCGTTCGAGCGTCGGGTTCTTGAAGCAGCACCCGGCGCTGTTGTCCCCGAGCGGCTGGCTCTTCTTCTTGTAGTCCATCACCTCGAGCAATCGCCGGCGCAAAAGGGCCGGGTCTTCCCGCCTCAGATGGAAGACCACGCGCGTGATGATGAGGTCTTGAAGGCCGCTCGTCCGGTATCCGAACGCGATCTCCTGCCGACGGAGCACCACTGAGCCCCCACCCCGCGTGACCGCGTGCACCTCCGACACCGCGTCGGCGATCTGGCCGAAGGCCCCGCCCGCGTTCATCACCACGGCGCCGCCCACACTCGCGGGAATGCCGCCGAGTCCCTCGAGCCCCGCGAGCCCTTCAGAGACGCACCGGGTGATCAGCCGCGGCAGCCGGACCCCGGCGCCCGCGATGACGCGTTCGCCCTCGGTCGCGGTGACGGTGAACTCCCCCGCGTCGAGCGCGACGACCAGCTCGTCCACGCCCTCATCGTCAACGATGAGGTTCGCGCCGTCGCCGAGCACCCGAAGCTCCGGATCGATCCCGAGGCACCGCGCGAGCTGACCCTCCGACGTCGGACGGCAGAACCGCTTCGCGCCGCCGCCCACGCCGAACCACGTCGGGATGCGGTCCAACGCGACCACCGCCGGCTCCGCGGCGGCGTGGGCCTCCCAGTTATTGATCGGAACGGTCATGTCGCGCCCCGCGAACGGCGGGCCCTGGTTCAGTGTGTGCTCGCCCCGGGCGCGGACCGGCCCGCGCCGAGATACCCGTGCGCCACCTCGTACACCGTCCCCGCGCCCATGACGACGAGGACGTCGTTGGGCTGGCAGATGTTCTGGAGGCACTCCACGATGGCTTCGAATGGATAGAGGTGCATGGCGTTCACGCCGCGCGAACGGAGCCGGTCCACGAGATCGCCCGCGCTCACCTTCTGGCGTTCCTCGGCGGAATCGCGCACGAAGTAGATGTGCGGCACGATGACGACATCGGCCTCGCTGAACGCGCTCGCGAACTCTTCCATCAGGTGCCGCGTCCGGGAATGCTGATGGGGCTGGAAGACGCAGATCAATCGGCCGCCCCGATCCTGGGGTCGTTCGGCCTCGCGCAGGGCGCGAAGGGTGACCTCGATCTCCGTCGGATGATGGCCGTAGTCGTCGTACACGCGCACCGACCCGCCGCGCGGGTGCGGGCGATCGCCCAGGTGCTGCATCCGACGGTCGATCCCCCTGAACTCCGCGAGGCTCGTCGCCGCGGCGGCGGGATCGGCCCCGAGCCAGTGGGCGATCACGACCGCGGTCGCGGCGTTGGTCGCGTTGTGCGCGCCAAAGGTCTTGTTGTTCCACGCGGCGAGCACGCGGCCCTCGCGCGAGAGTTTCACGGCCCGCGTGGCCCCGTCGTATCCCACAACCCAGTCCGCCTCGGGGTTGAACCCGATCGTCTCGACGCGGCAGTCCAGGCCGCCGGTAATCTCGCGCCGGTGCGCGCCCTCGTGTCCGATGAGCAGCCGCCCACCCTCGCTCGCGGGGGGCACCAGCCGCGCGAACTCCGCGAACGATTTCACCACCTCATCGAGCGAGCCGTAGACGTCCAGATGGTCCGCCTCGACGCTGGAGATGCTCGCGATCGTCGGTCGGTAGTTGTGGAAGGAGCGGTTGTACTCGCAGGCCTCCGCGACCATCACGCCGGGCCTCCCGGCAAAGGTCCCCGAAGGAACCAGCGGCGACCCGAGCCGGAAGCCAACCGCGGGGTCGCCGAGCTGCGCCTCGCGCGGGCCCTTGCTCAGCTGCCATGACGTCGCACCGACGATC
>JBMOHX010000154.1:0-8768 GCA_049317625.1 Phycisphaerales bacterium | reverse complement strand
TCACCGCAAAAACCTCGAAGCCACCCGCCGCGCAGCCGACCTCCTCCGCAAGACCATCGCGCCAAGCCGCGAGCCAGCAGGACGGGCCTGGGGTCAACGCCCGAGTCTCGTGCGCGCCGCGGCAACTGCATCAATCCCGCTCCCCGAATCCTCGCGAAACCACGAACGCGAGATACCCCGCGCCGAGCCATCTACCCGCGGCCGCTCGCCCCGGAGCCAGGCTGCGATCTCCTGCAAACCGCCCACCCCCGCGGCTCCGTTCCGCCTCGCCGAAATCGCCGGAACGACGAGCCCCGACGTGTACAGACCCAGCGCTCCTCTCTCCCCCGAAGAGCGCCGCGCCCTGGACCGCATGGCCGAGCGGAACCCCGATCTCTGTCACCAAGCGCCTGCGCTCTTCGGCACCCCGTACATGCGCGGCCAGGCCGGATAGTGCGAACCCACTGGCAAGGTCGCCGCGGAACCCCACCGTCCCGCGGAGCCGCCGGAACCCCGCTGAGCCCCCGCCCTGAAACTCGAGCCCCCTGCGGTGCGACGGAACTGCCACGCGCCGCTCACAGGGCCAGCAATCTGGCCCGCACCCCAAAGGAGGTGCTCCTATCTGTTCGCGACTTTCAACCAATCAGACCGACATGCCCTCCGAGCCGCCGACCACCCGCGGCCACGGTCGCGTGGTCGCCCGGGGCCCGATCGGGATTGGTATCGCCCGGCGCGCCGAGCGGGCCCGGATCCGCTACGCTGTCGATCCGAGGACCGTTTGGGCCGACTCACCCCGGAGCGATGGCGGACGCATGCTGACGTTTGTTGTCTTCGAAGCTGATGGGGTCGACGCGAGGCACTTCCCGCCGCGCCATGCCCACCTGGTGGGTCCGGATGAAATTCCTCACCAGGGTGCGGTTGCGTTCGAAGGCGGGTCGCTGCGGTGCACGGTTCCCAAGCCCGAGAGCGCGGCGTTGGTCCTCCAGTGCGAGGTGGCGTGGGCTGAGCTGGACGGGCAGGCGATGCCGACGCTGGTCCCGCTGGACGGCTCGGGCGGTGCGCTTGGCTTGGGGGTGCTGACGATCCAGACTTGCCTGCTGCAGCAGCGCGAGTCGCCGTATCTGTTGGCGATGGAGATCGCGCGGCACCGGATCATGCTCTTCCTCAACAAGCTGGAGGACTGGGGCCTCTTCGACCTCCCCGCGGATCACCCGGTCATGGTCCAGTTCGAGGCGGCACGCCAGGCGTTCACGGGCGCGAACGTGGCCCAGCGCGAGGGCACCGGAGAAACCAGCGAGGGGGGACGCTTCGCCGCCCAGGCCCACAAGCAGTCGCTGAAAGCGATCTCGCTCGCGATCAACGCGGGCGAGGGCCTGGCCCTCGCGAAGGCGGACCGGCAAATCAAAGCCCGGCTTTCGGGGAAGGGGTACCTGGATGCCGTCGGGCACCTGGCACGCCTCACGCCGGAGGCACCGCCCTCTGGCTCGCCGATCCTGATCCCCGGCGCGGGGCACGTGGTGCTTCCCGGCCCGCCCCAGATCGGCGTGTCGGTGAGCCCCGCGGGATTCAGCGAGGCCCTGCAGCGGGCCGTGGCGACCACGAGCGACTTTGTATCGATGCCGATGCGCTGGGTGGACATGGAGCCCGGCGAAGGCAAGTACCAGTTCGGCGCGACCGACCGCTGGATCGAGTGGGCGATCCGCACCGCGAAGCTCCCCGTGGTGGCCGGGCCCTTGGTCGACTTCCGCGCGGCGTCGGTCCCCGACTGGCTGTACATTTGGGAGAACGACTACGAGACGCTGCGCGACTTGGTCTTCGAGCATGTGCAGGCTCTCGTGACCCGGTACCGCCGGACGGTGCAGCGCTGGGTCATCGCGAGCGGGCTGCACGTGAACACGAACATCAAGATCAGCTTCGACCAGATCATGGACCTCACGCGGATGTGCGTGCTGCTGGTGAGGAAACTCCACCCCGCCGGCAAGGTCGTGCTGGAGATCGATCAGCCCTGGGGCGAGTACCACGCGTTCAACCGGCGGTCCATCCCGCCATACCTGTACGCCGAGGCGGTGATGCAGGCCCAGTTGAACGTGGACGGCATCGGCCTGCGCGTGCAGATGGGCGACGCCCGGCCGGGCGCGGCGACCCGCGACCTCATGGCCTTCTCCGCGCTGCTCGACCGCTACGCCGCGCTGGAGAAGCCGATCCACATCACCGCCCTGGGCGCACCGTCCGGGCCGGTTCCGATGGCGCCATTTAGACCGCGCGCCGGGGCCGACGCCGAGGACTGCTACGAGCCGGGGCATTGGCGGCAGCCGTGGAGCGAGATCCACCAGGCGGATTGGCTCACGTATGTCATGACCATCGCCTGCTCCAAGCCGTTCGTGCAGAGCGTCTGCTGGCAGGAGCTCTCGGATTCGTTCTCACCCACCGCGGAGATGTTGCTCGGTGGGCTGATGAGCGGCGGTGGGGTGGCCAAGCCGGCGCTGACGCGGATGGCGCAGATCCGGCAGGCGATGCGCGAGGGCAAGTCGCCCGCGACGCTCGTCGGCTCGAAGTAGCAAATCGGGCACCGGGGGAATGGACTCCCGGTGGGCCCGACAACGTGTTATGCAGGGGGATTCGACATGCAAAGATCGGTGGAGGGCCCGGCCGGACCGGGTCATGCCGCGAAGCTCTTCGCGGCGCTGGTGATCGGTGGGTTGGCGGGGGCCGGGGGCGTGTATTCGTGGATGCGGCCGCCCGCGCCCGCTGTGGTTCGAGCGCCGGTGCCGGAACCCGCGCCCGTGCAGACGCAGCAGGTGCATCGCATCGAGAAGAAGTGGGCCGAGGCTCCCGAACCGGAACCGCAGCCCGCGGCAGAGACCCAAGTGCCGGCCGCGGTTGAACCCCAGCGGGTGCGCAAGGCGAAAGAGGCCTCCGTCGGCGGCATCGCGCGGAAGGTGAACATCAATGCCGCGAACGCCGCGGAGCTGGAACTCCTCCCGGAAGTAGGGCCCAAGCTCGCTTCGGAGATCGTGAAGTACCGCGAAACGCACGGCGGGTTCAAGTCCGTGCTCGAGCTCGACAACGTGAAGGGGGTCGGCGAGAAAACGCTGGCGAAGCTGGCACCGCTGGTCACGGTGGGGGACGAGCTACCCTGAGGGTGAGTGAAGACGGCGGTTGAACTGCTCGGGCCCCTCCTGTCCACGCCCGCGGTGCGCGAGCTCGCGCGCGCGCTCGGTGAACGTCGGCGCTGCGTGGCCACCGGGGTCGCGGGGTCGAGCGCGGGGCTGACGGCGGGCGCGGTCTTCAAGCTCACCGAACGCACCGTCGTGCTCGTCGTCGCGCACATCGACGAAGGCGACGAGACGCTCGACGAGCTGCTGGGCGCTGGCGTCGCCGCGATGCGACTCCCCGCGCTCGAAGTCCTCCCCGGTGAAACCGGCGTCTCCCTCGACCAGCTCGCCGAACGCCTCGCCGCCGCCCGCGCCGTCATCGACGGCGCGTTCAAGGGCGTGCTCATCTGCCCTTTCCAGGCCCTGATGCAGCAGATGCCGCGGCCGGAGCGGATGGACGAGCTCGCGTGGATCATCGCCAAAGGTGATCGTGTCGGGCAGAGCGCCCTCGTGAACTGGCTCGGGAACGCCGGCTACTCGCGCGTCGAGGCGATCGAAGAGCCCGGCGACTTCGCGGTGCGGGGCGGCATCGTCGACATCTTCCCGCCCGGCGGCTCGTCGGGCTTGTCCGGCCCGCGCTCCGCCGCGCCCGGCACGCCCGTTCGGCTGGAGTTCTTCGGCGACGAGATCGACCGCATGACCGAGGTCGACATCGAGACGATGGGCTCCGACCGCGCGGTGGAGTCGGTCGAGCTATACGCGCCGGACGTGAAAGCCGTGATGCGCGGCGAACACGTCAACTTCCTGGAGTTCGTCACGCGCGAAGCGGTGGTGATGCTGCACGAGACGATGGAAGTGGTCGAGCAAGGCCGCGGCTACTACGAGCGCGCGACCGACGCGACGTCGATCTCTGGCCCGCCCGCGGTGCTCAAGCTGCTGGAGACCCGCTTCCACGCGATGGCCGAGGTGAACCAGTTCTCCGCGGGCGCGGGCTCCGCCGACACACGCATCGAGTTGCCCGTCGGCGCGTTGCCCGCGTTCTCGAAAGACCTGGGCGAGGCGATTTCGGAGCTGAACGCGCTCGCCGCGCCGCCGGAGAACCGGCGTGTCGTCGTGTGCTGCCAGACAGAGGGTGAGTCGCAGCGGCTGGGCGAGCTTCTCGCGCCGAGCGACGCCGCGCTCCGCGCGCGGATCTCCACGCTGCACGCGTACCTCGGGCGCGGGTTCCTCTGGGAAGCCGATGGCGAAGCGGTCGCGTTCGTGCCGTACCAGGAGCTGCTCAACCGATTCACGGTGCGCCGCCGCGGCGGGAAGCTGCGGTCGGCCCGCGCGATGGACACCTTCCTGGATTTCCAGGTCGGTGACTACGTGGTGCACACCGATCACGGCATCGCGAAGTTCATCGGGCTCACGATGCTCGCGCCGCGCGACCTGCCCGGGCAGACCTCCGCGGTGAAGAAGCGGGCGGGCGCGGGAGCGAGCACGGAGCCCGAGGAGTTCCTCACGCTCGAGTTCGCGAGCAACTCGAAGCTGCACGTCCCCGCGCAGATCGACCTCGTCCAGAAGTACGTCGGCGGGTTCAGCGGCAAGCCGCCGCTCTCGGTGCTCGGCGGGCAGCGATGGAAGAACCAGAAGGACCGCACCGCCGAGAGCGTGAAGGACCTCGCGGCGGAGATGCTCCGCGTACGGGCCGCGCGCGAGCACATGCCCGGCGTGTCGTACCCGGCCGACACCGCGTGGCAGAAGGAGTTCGAGGCGGAGTTCCCGTACACGGAGACCGAGGACCAACTCGCCGCGCTGAGCGAGATCAAGAAGGACATGACCGGCCCACGCCCGATGGACCGACTCATCTGCGGCGACGTGGGTTTCGGCAAGACCGAACTCGCGATCCGCGCGGCGTTCAAGGCCGTCGAGTTCGGCAAGCAGGTCGCGGTGCTGGTGCCGACAACGGTGCTCGCGGATCAGCACGAACGCACGTTCCGCTCGCGCTTCGCGGGGTACCCGTTCAAGGTCGAGAGCCTCTCGCGGTTCAAGAGCACACGCGAAGCGAACGAGATCCTGAACGCGGTACGCCGGGGTCAGGTCGACATCCTCATCGGCACGCACCGGCTGCTGAGCAACGACGTGAAGTTCGCCGACCTCGGCCTCGTCATCGTGGACGAGGAGCAGCGCTTCGGCGTGGAGCACAAGGAGTCGCTGCTGCGGCTGCGGCTGACGGTGGATGTGCTCACGCTCTCAGCGACGCCGATCCCGCGCACGCTGCACATGTCGATGCTCGGGCTGCGCGACATCTCGAGCCTCACGACCGCGCCGCTCGACCGGCGCGCCATCGTGACCGAGGTGATCCCGTACAACGAGCGGCGGCTGGCGCAGGCGATCTCGCGCGAGCTCTCTCGCGATGGCCAGATCTTCTTCGTGCACAACCGGGTGCTCGACATCAAGTCCGTCGCGGACGACGTGCGCAGGCTCGCGCCGGGCGCGCGGATCGTGGTCGGCCACGGGCAGATGGAGTCCCACGAGCTCGAAGAGGTGATCCTGAAGTTCGTGCGGGGCGAGGCCGACATCCTCGTCTCCACCACCATCATCGAGTCGGGCATCGACATCCCCAGCGCGAACACGATGATCATCAAGGACGCGGACCGCTTCGGCCTCGCCGAACTCCACCAGCTCCGAGGGCGCGTGGGGCGCGGCAAGCACCGCGCGTACTGCTACATGCTGCTGCCGCTGGACCGCACGGTGAAGGAGATCGCGCAGAAGAGGCTCAAGGCGATCGAGCAGTACTCGATGCTCGGCGCGGGTTTCAAGATCGCGATGCGCGACCTCGAAATCCGAGGCGCGGGCAACATCCTCGGCGCGGAGCAGTCGGGCCACATCGCGGCGGTCGGATACGAGATGTACTGCCGCTTGCTCGAAGAATCAGTGCGCGAGCTCAAGAGCGAACCAAAGGTGCAAGCCTCCAGCGCCACCAGCATCGAGATCGGCCTCTCGGCGAGCATCCCGCGCGCGTACATCCCCAGCGAGCAGCGCAGGCTGGAGGCGTACCGCAGACTCGCCGCGGCGGGCACACTCGAGCAACTCAAGACAGTCCGCGCGGACCTCACCGCGGCGTACGGCGACCCCCCGCGCGCGAGCTACCGCCTCTTTGACCTGTGCGAACTGCGGATCATGACGATGGGGCTGGGCGTGAAGACCATCACCGTCCGCGAGAAAGACGTGGTCTTCCTCACCGAAAACCCGGCTCCCGTAGTCGCCAAGCTTTCCAACGTACCCGCCGGCTCACAAACGGCCAAAGAAGCAACAGTGCGCTCGCTCCCCCCCAAAGAACCCGGCCACCCCCACGAGGTCTACTTCAGGCCGCCAGAAAACTACATGGACCCGGAAACCCTGCTGCGCGTACTCAGAAAGAGACTCGGCTAGTAGCGTGGCAGCGGCTTTCCAGCCGCTGGGTCTCCATGAGCGGTCCCCGCTCATGCGAGGGCACATCGCGAGCTCGCGACATACCTTCTGCGCTGGTCCGGTCACATGAATGCCGCGGCAAGTTCACCGACGCTTCTTCTCAGCCCGCTTGAGCGCCCGGTCAATCTTGTCGATCGTGGGCACACTCGCGGAGTGCTTGCCGGTCTCGATGCGGCAGAGGGTCTCCACCCGGATGCCCGCGGCCGCGGCGAGTTCCTTTTGCGACATCCCGACCTCGATACGACCACGAATGATCTTCCTGGCGAGGGATGCCCGGCCGAACGCGACCGCGGGCATGTTCCCGTCCTTGTCGGGGTTGGGCAGGGTGGGGAGGTTCGCCAACCCGCGGAGGCGGTCGTACTCCTGGCGAAGCACCACCACGTACTCACGGCCGTCGAGGTTGAGCGTTGCTTTGTCCATCGATGAGTTCCTCAGTCGTAGAACCGATCACGTTTGCCGATCTTGACCACCGTCACCAGGGTTGCCGAACCCTTGCCCGAAACGATGAACTGCACCCTGTAGTCGCCGGTCCGGATCCGGAACTGCCCGGCAAGATCGCCGCGAAGCGGCTTCGCCCCGCTCACGCCGGGCCACGCGACCAGACGCGACAACACGCCGTTCACCCGCGCGTGAATCCCGAGTGGCAACGCTTCGAGTTGCTCTTGGGCCGCGGGGGTGATGAGGACACGCGCCATGCTGGATGGTACCGGGACGGCGAGGTCGTGTCAATGCGCGAAGAAGCGATTGACAAGGCGGGCGAGTGCGCTGCGTGGGGCGCTCGGTGTGGACCGGCTCGCTGATGACGAAGGAAGCCACGGGGCGCGTGCCCCCCAAAGAACCCGGCCACCCCCACGAGGTGTACTTCAGGCCACCGGAGAACTACATGGACCCGGAGACACTGCTGCGGGTGTTGAGAAAGAGACTCGGGTAGCGGCGTGGCAGCGGCTTTCCAGCCGCTGGGTCTGCATGAGCGGTCCCCGCTCATGCGAGGGCACATCGCGAGCTCGCGACATACCTTCTGCGCTGGTCCGGTCACATGAATGCCGCGGCAAGTTCACCGACGCTTCTTCTCAGCCCGCTTGAGCGCCCGGTCAATCTTGTCGATCGTGGGCACACTCGCGGAGTGCTTGCCGGTCTCGATGCGGCAGAGGGTCTCCACCCGGATGCCCGCGGCCGCGGCGAGTTCCTTTTGCGACATCCCGACCTCGATACGACCACGAATGATCTTCCTGGCGAGGGATGCCCGGCCGAACGCGACCGCGGGCATGTTCCCGTCCTTGTCGGGGTTGGGCAGGGTGGGGAGGTTCGCCAACCCGCGGAGGCGGTCGTACTCCTGGCGAAGCACCACCACGTACTCACGGCCGTCGAGGTTGAGCGTTGCTTTGTCCATCGATGAGTTCCTCAGTCGTAGAACCGATCACGTTTGCCGATCTTGACCACCGTCACCAGGGTTGCCGAACCCTTGCCCGAAACGATGAACTGCACCCTGTAGTCGCCGGTCCGGATCCGGAACTGCCCGGCAAGATCGCCGCGAAGCGGCTTCGCCCCGCTCACGCCGGGCCACGCGACCAGACGCGACAACACGCCGTTCACCCGCGCGTGAATCCCGAGTGGCAACGCTTCGAGTTGCTCTTGGGCCGCGGGGGTGATGAGGACACGCGCCATGCTGGATGGTACCGGGACGGCGAGGTCGTGTCAATGCGCGAAGAAGCGATTGACAAGGCGGGCGAGTGCGCTGCGTGGGGCGCTCGGTGTGGACCGGCTCGCTGATGACGAAGGAAGCCACGGGGCGCGTGCCCCCCAAAGAACCCGGCCACCCCCACGAGGTGTACTTCAGGCCACCGGAGAACTACATGGACCCGGAGACACTGCTGCGGGTGTTGAGAAAGAGACTCGGGTAGCGGCGTGGCAGCGGCTTTCCAGCCGCTGGGTCTGCATGAGCGGTCCCCGCTCATGCGAGGGCGGCCAAAGCGACCCAACCGGTGCCACGACAACCCGCCGCGGGTTGTCGTGAGAACTGATCACGCCGCGCTCCCTGCGCCGACGCAAGCATCTGGTTCATCCCATTGAAACCGAAGCGGTTTCAATGGCACCTGAAGACCACGACCGGTGCCACGACAACCCGGCGCTGTGACAGCAGCATTCCTGCCGCTGGGTCTCCACGACTTTCAGTCGCGTCTTCGTTGCACTCTCGACCCCACGCCGCACCCACACCCCCGCCGCCGCTCCCCAATGTAC
>JBMOHX010000153.1:0-8771 GCA_049317625.1 Phycisphaerales bacterium | reverse complement strand
CGTCGAGCAGCCGGATGGCGAAGTGATCGAAGTTGAGCAGGTCGCGGGCGTACCGCGTGATCTTCTCCTCGAGGAGCTTGAGTCGCTCGTGCGCGTTGTACCGGCGCACCACATCGGCGTCGAAGCGGAGCAGCTCGCTGCCGGCCTGATCGATCGCGTTGACTTTGAACTGGAGCCGGCGAGCCGCGGTGACGTCGCGGATCACCACGACCAGGCCGTGGAGCAAGCCGGGGCCGTTCGGCTCCGCGCTCTTCATCGGCGGTGCACAGAGCACGCCGACCTCGAAGTACCGGCCTTCGTCCGTAAGGAGATGGTCCATCCTCGGGTCGGGCAGAGCTGCGTGGTCCTCGACGCCTTCCGGCGGGATCGGGTGTGACTGGTCGAACTGCCGACACGCGGTCGCGATCCGTTCCTTCATGGCACCCGAAAGGCGCTGGCAGAGCTCGTTGCACCAGAGAAAATCACCCGATCGGGTGGCGAGTGCGACGCCTTCTCCGATGGCGTTGAGAAGACTCAGCGCCAGGATTCCGACGGCGGGGGCCTGAGCTTGAGCGGGTTGAGGCGATGGCGCGTCGGGGCCGGAAGTTCCGGACGCTGATCCAACACCCGAGTCCGAAACTCGATCAACCAAAGGGGTCCCCAACATCGATCTTCCAGCCGTGGGTTCCATGTTCGACGAATCAATCGTGAGCGTCAAGCCTAGCCGCGGCGGGAGGTGGAGCAGTCCAGAGAGCCGGAGCCACACCGATTGCATCGGGCCAGACCCGGCGGGTCCTCAGAATCCAAGCGACAGTAAGGATACCGGCTGGTCCAAAGGTGGTCCTCTGCCGATAGAAGAGGAGGCGAATGCGCGTTACCGGTCCATAACGGCCCGGCACACAAGGGAGTTCCATGCTTACGGTGGACGGGGTCCACAAATCGTTCGGGGACGTAAAGGCCGTCCAGGGTGTGAGTTTCGAGCTCAGACCGGGTGAGGTCGTGGGCTTGCTCGGACCCAATGGAGCCGGGAAAACGACCACAATCCGGATGATCACCGGGTTCCTGGCGCCGGATTCCGGTCGGGTGCTGGTGCATGGGCACGACACCGTGGATTCCCCGAAAATCGCGAAGCAGGTGATCGGGTACCTGCCGGAGTCGGCGCCGATCTACCCCGAGATGAGGGTGACGGACTACCTCAAGTACCGAGCGTCGATCTTCGGCGTGGAGCGCCGCATCCGGGCGAAGGCGATCGCGTGGGTGCTCGAACGGTGTTGGCTGAAGGACGTGAGCCGGCGTCGGGTGGGGACGCTGAGCAAGGGGTATCGGCAGCGCGTGGGGCTGGCGGCGGCGATCCTCCACGATCCGCCGGTCCTGGTGCTGGACGAACCGACGAACGGGTTGGACCCGACGCAGATTCAAGAAACGCGGTCGTTGATCCGGGACCTCACGCAGGACCGGACCTTGCTGCTGTGCTCGCACATCCTTCCCGAGGTGGAGCGGTTGTGCGGGCGCGTGATCATTATCGCGGGCGGGCGGGTGCGGGCGGACGGACAGACGGCGACGTTGGCCCTGGACTCCGGCCCGGCGCGCTACCGCGTCGAGACTCGGGTGGGGGCGGCAGCCGATGCCGAGCGTACGGAAGGGATGTTGCGGGGCGTCGAGGGTGTCGCGACCGTGGAGCGCCTGCAGGTGACCGAGCCGGTGGAAGGGGTGGCGTGGGTTTCGTGGTTGGTGGCGGCGGGCACCGGGACGGACCTGCGCGAGCGGATCGCGGTGGCTGCCCAGCAGCGGGGCGTGCTGGTGCGGGAACTGCGGCGCGAGCAGATGTCCCTCGAGGCCGCGTTCATGAGGGCGGTCGAGACCGAGGCGGGGAAGGGAACCGCGGCATGAGGCGGATGCTGACCATTTGCTCACGCGAGCTGGGGTCGTACTTCCGGACTCCGGCGGGGTGGATCATCACCGCGCTGTTCCTGTTCATCTCGGGCGTCGTCGTGTGGCTCACCGCGCTGACACCGGGCCAGCCGGCGTCGCTGCGTGCGTACTTTGACCTGTGCGGGTGGCTGCTGCTGCCGATCGCCCCGGCGGTGACGATGCGGCTGATCGCCGAGGAGATGCGGAGCGGGACGATCGAGACGTTGCTGACTTCGCCGGTGAGCGCCGCCGAGTTGGTGGTGGGCAAGTTCCTGGGCGCGTGCATGTTCGTAGGGTGCGCCGCGTTGCCGACGCTCGGATATGTCGCGTTGTTGTACGCGTTCGCGGACCCGGCACCGGACCGGGGCGCGATCGCCGCGGGGTACGCGAGTCTGGCGCTGCTGGCGGCTCTGTATCTGGCGATCGGCACACTGTGCTCGGCGCTCACGAACAACGCGACGCTGGCGTTCATGATGTGCTTCTTCGCGCTCCTCGCGCTGCTCTTCGCGGGCGTGGCGGCGGCGATGGACTGGGTGCCGGAGGGGGTCAAGCCTTCGCTGTACGCGCTGGCGGTGGCGCCCCGGGTGCAGGATTTCGCGAAGGGGGTCGTGGACCTCTCGCACGTGACGTACTTCCTCGGGGGCTCGCTCATCTGCCTGTCGGTGGCCGTGGCAGCGGTGGAGTTTAGGAGATGGCGATGAGCGGCAACTCGTTCCGTAGGAGGATGGGCGTCTCGTCGGAAAGGGCGTCGCGCGCCGCCGCGTACTCGTGCGTCACGGTCCTCGCCGTGCTGGTCACGGTGATCACGGCGAACATCGCGGCCGGCAAGTTTGTGATGCGATGGGACCTGACTGCGACGAGCGAGCGGACCCTCGCCGCGCGGACGAAGGTCGAGATCGCACGGCTCGAGGGTCACTACCGCTTCGTGATCGTCGCGGACCAGACGGGGTTCGACTCGCGGTCGCGAAGGCGCGTAGAGGACGTGCTCAAGGAGATGCACAGCCGGGGCGCGAACTTCGGTTACTCGATCATCGACACCTCCTCGCCACGCGGGATCGCGGCCTATCAGCGGCTGCTGTGGGACCTGACCGAGCGCGAGGCGTTGCCGCTCCGGGAGCAGACCAAGGCGGTCGAACTGGGGATGGCGGGCGTCTCGGGTCTTTCGACGTACCTGACCACCACGCTGGCACCGGCGCTGATGGAGATCCACGATGCCCTCCCGGGTTCGGCGCAGGTGGAGCAGGTGCGGGCCTACCTGCAGCAGGCGGCGGCGCGGGCGAGGCTCGCGTCGCGCGACTTGCTGAAGGCCGCGACCGATGCGCAGGACAGCTTGCGGAACCGGGTCGGGGACATCCCGCTCCCGCTCTCCGATTCCGCCGCGGCGACGATCGTCAAGCCCCTTGGCCCCGCGGTGGACTTTCTGGCGCAGGTGCACAAGGACCTTGCCTCCCTTGCGGCGAGTGACCTCGCGGCCGGGCCGCCTGCCGAACGCGCCCGGGCGCAGCTCGACGGCGTGGAGCAGCAGCGTTCCGCGGGCGCGGTGCTGGCGGACTCGCTCCGCAGGCTCGAGCGGCTGGACCTCACGCGCGTGGTCGATGTGCTGAAGTCCTCGCAGTGCGCGCTGCTCATCGGGCCGCAGGGCAAGGGCCTGGTCGCTGTGGATATCGAGGAGCTCTACCCGCGCGTCGAGTACGCGGTCGAAGGGTCCGCCGCCGCGGATCTCTCACGCCGAGTCGAGGACGTGATCGCGAGCGCTCTCTCGGCGCTGCGGGCGCCCGAGCGGCCGATCGCGGTGCTGGTGCACGGAGAGAACGGGCCGTTCATCGACGACATCCCGATGTTCGCCTCGCTCATGGGCTCGCTCCGCCGGAAGGGGATCGACCTTATCGAGTGGCCCGCGGTGCTCTCGGCCGACGGGCCGTCGCTCGCGTCTGTGGACCCCCGGGGTCAGCGCCCCGTGGTCTACATCGTGCTCTCGCCGGACTCGACCGCCGCGGCGAAGGAACGGGGGCAGCTCACCGGCGCGCAGCGCGCCGAGAAGCTGGGCCTTGTGGTGCAGGAGCTGATCGCCAGAGGGAAGCCGGTTCTCATGAACCTGAATCCATCGGTCGCGCCCTCGTACGGGCAGAGCGACCCGCTGGCGAGCGCCCTCGCGGCGTTCGGCCTGACCGCCGACACAGGGCGGCCGCTGTTCCGCGAGCTCTCGAGCCCCCGGGGCAAGGTGGTCGAGACGGATCGGATGGTCCAGCCGGTGGAGGGGCCTCATGCGCTCACGGGCGCGGTGCTCGGCCTCCCGACCTACCTGCCGTGGCCTGTTGCGATTCTCGACCGGCCGTTGCCCGCTGGCACCCGCGCGAAATCCACGTCGCTGTACGAGTTGGCGGCGGACTCGCGGACCTGGGCCGAGAGTCAGTGGACCGGCGTGTGGACGACCCCGCGCGAGAAGCGGGGCGCGATCGCGGAGCTTCCCAAGTTTGATGCGTCTCAGGACGCACGCTGGCCCGAGGGGCGCGATACCGGCAAGCCTCAGGCGTGGCGTGTCGCCGTTGCTTCCGAGCGATTCGAGGTCGGGAAGCCGCCGCAGCGGCTGGTGGTGGTGGGTTCGAACAGTTGGTTCATGGACGCGGTGACCAGCCAGACGGCGAGTGTCGACGGACGACGTGTGCCGGCGTACCCCGGCAACTCCGAGCTGTTCGAGTCCGCGGTGTGGTGGCTCGCCGGTCAGGACGACCTCATCGCGCAGTCGCCGACCGCGCAGGCGGTGTCGATCATCCAGCCGATGTCGGAGGCGCTCACGTCGAGGGTCCGGCTCGCGGTGATCGTCGGGCTCCCGGCTTCCATCCTGATGCTCGGCCTTCTCGCCCGGCTGATCCGAGGCTGAGCGGCGCGACCGGGCTTCATGCTCATCCGCTGGAGGCCGGCCGCAACCGCTTGGGCGAACGCGCCGTCCCGAGGATCGCGACGGCCGCACGCCTTCGCTTGCGTGCGCGATCGAGAGATTCCTCCTCGGTGATGGCCGGTGCCGGCGGCGGGCACGCGCACCGCCGACCGCCGACGCCGTCAACGACGCCTCCGCAGGATCCGCAGAACATACTGGGGTGCAACTCCCCGTCGTGGGCGAGCCCGCACTCGGGGCAGTGCACGGGAGACTCTTCCTGCCCTGTGAGGTCGTAGTCGCATCGCCGGCAGGCGTGGGCCTCGTTGCGCCTGGGGATGCTGAAGAGGAACGCGGACAGGACCGCGATGAACCCGCCGTACGGATAGACCATCAGCTGCAGCAGAGGGAGCGAGACAGCCCCTTTGGTCCACACTGAAAGGTAATAGTGGAAGACCCCCATCCCCGCGACCCCGGCGAGTCCGAGCACGAGATACCCGAGCCCGGCCCATCGGCGGCGATGCTTCGCGACGGCGAAGAGGACAAAGAATGCGTACGCAATGAAGAGAACCATCCGTGCGCCTTGAGTTTACCAAGTTGGGCGGCGAGTACTTCGCGACGGTCTGGCTTGAGTTCGGGCTCGCAACACGCGTGGAGTCGGGCGGGCTTCAAAAGGTGGGCGACGCTCCGAATCCCGGGATCTGGGCGGGGTGTCGCTGGCGGGTGGACCCCGCCTAGAGTCGAAGGACCTCGGTCGGAGGGGCCGGGGGTTTCAAGGAGCAGATCTTGAGCACAACCACCGTCGGTTCGTCTTCTACGCTCGCGATTCAGGGGGGGACCCCCGTCAGCGCGAAGCCGGTGCCGTTCATGTCGACGGCGCTCTCCCAGGGGGACATCGACGCGGTCGTGGGGGTGCTGAAGTCCGGGATGCTCCGCGCGGCGAAGAAGTGCGAGGAGTTCGAGGCCAAGTGGGCCGGTTTGACCGCGTGCAAGCACGCGATGACCTGCGCGAACGGGACGTGCGCCCTCCAGCTCCCGTATGAGGCGCTGTTTCAGCCCGGGGACGAGGTGCTCGTGCCCGCGTGGTCGTACATCGCGACGGTCTCGATGATCGTGGCCCGCGGCTGCGTGCCGGTCTTCGTCGACGCGATCCCCGCGACATTCCAGATTGACATGGCCGACGCCGCGAAGAAGGTGACACCCAAGACCCGCGGCATCGCGGCAACTCACCTGTACGGCTGCCCCGTCGACATCGACGCGGTGCAGGCGCTCGCGCAGAAGCACAACCTGAAGGTGGTCTACGACGCCGCGCAGTCTCACCTCGCGACGTGGAAGGGCAAGGGCCTGGGCGCGTTCGGCGATGCGGTGACGTACTCGCTGTACGCGACGAAGAACCTCGCCACCGGCGAGGGCGGGTTTGTGACGTGCAACGACGACGCGCTCGCGCGGCAGATCAAACTGCTGCGGAGTCACGGCGAGACCGACAAGTACCTGCACGAGCAGATCGGGTACAACTACCGGATGAACGACATCACCGGCGCGCTCGGCCTTTCGCGGCTCGAGCGTTTGGCGGACCAGACGCGAGCCCGGCAGCGCAACGCGGCCAGGTACGACGCGATGCTCGCGGGGATCGAGGGGCTCGAAGCGCCGATCACCACGCCCGGGGCCGAGGCGGTCTTCCACCTGTACACGGTGAAGATGGACCTTTCGAAGTTCCGCTGCACCCGCGACGAGTTCTGTAAGGCGCTCGGTGCCGAAGGCGTGCCGACCGCGACGCACTACCCGCGTCCGCTGCCGAAGCAGCCCGCGCTGGCGAAGTGGGATCGGAAGGATTGCCCCGTCTCCGATCGGCTCGCGACGCAGGTCTTCTGCCTTCCGATGCACCACGACCTCAGCGACGAGCACATGGCGACCATCGGCGCGGCGCTCGCGAAGGTGGCCGTGGCGATGAGCCGCGGCTGAGCCCGGCCTTTAGAGTCGGCGAGCGACGATGACTCGGTTGAGACCTTCGAAGTCCTTGAGCACCCGCGCGTCGGTGACGAGCGGGTTCGTGGCGAGGAGTTCGAGCGCTTGGCCTGCGCGTGCCGCGGCGACTTCGATCAGCACCTGTCCCCCCGACTTGAGCAGCGCCGGCGCGTGCGAAACGAGAGGGCGGACGAGGTCGAGGCCGTCCGTCCCGCCCCGGAGCGCGAGGTGGGGCTCGTGGTCCTTTACGTTGGGCTCGACGGCGTCCCACTCGTCGTCGGGGATGTACGGAGGATTCGAGAGGATGTAATCGAAGCAGCCGGCGCCGTAGGCCCCGGGGTTGTGATCGAACGCGCCGAGCAGGTTGCCCGCGAGGAACTCGATGCGGTCGGAGACGCCGTGGCGGCGTGCGTTCTCGCGCGCGACTTCGAGGGCGGGCTCGCTGATGTCGGTGGCGACGGCGCGGGCCTGCGTGAAGTGTTTGAGCAGGGAGACGGCGATGCACCCCGAGCCGGTGCAGACGTCGCCGATGAGCAGGCCCCCGCCCTGCTGGTTGCCGATCCCGTGGGCGGCGCGGTGCCTCTGCAGGACGAACTCGACGATGGTCTCCGTCGAGGGGCGCGGGATGAGGCACCGCCGGTCGACCTTGAAGGGGAGGCCGAAGAACCAGGCCTCGCCGACGAGGTACTGCACGGGCTCGTGCTTGAGGGCACGGCCGACGAGATCCCGCAGCGTCTCGCGCTCGAGGGGGGCCGCGGGGCGGTCGGGGTCGGTGTAGAGCTTGATGCGGTCGCACCCGACGACATGGGCCATGAGCATCTCGGCGAGGAGCCGCGGGCTCTCGAGTTCCCTTTTGGCGAAGGCCTGCCCCATCCACGCGAGGAGTTTGCGGGTCGTCCAGATTTCGGGGGCGGGTTCGATGCTCACGGGCGGAGTGTAGCCGCGTTCGGGTTTTGTTGAAGCCGCTGTTGTGTTCATGCCGCGTTGAGAGATGGCTATTATCTTGGCACCACACCGCCGGACGAAAGGCCGCGGCGTGCGAGGTCGCGACACGCGACTCGCCCCGCTTGCCGTCTGGTTTTGGAGACTTTGGTTCCATGGCACATGATCCGCTCGACACGATGATCGGCGTTTCCGATTCGACCCGCCGCGACTCTCAGGCCGCTGGCAAGCTGGTGGCCGACGCGAGGCGTGCGGAGGCCGCGGGCGACCGGATGAAGGCGATCGGTGATTTCCGGCGTGCGGTGGCCGCCGATCCGCAGTCGGCCGAGGCGCTCTTCGGTCTGGCGTATCTGCTCGACCTGGTCGGAGAAGAAGACGAGGCGCTGGCGTTCTACGAGCGCTGCATCACCGTGCAGCCGCCGATGGTGAACGCCCTCATGAACCTCGCGGTGATGTACGAGGACCGGGGCGAGTACGCCTCCGCGGAGCGGTGCCTTCGCCAGGTGCTGGACACCTTCCCGAACCACCTGCGTGCCCGCCTGTTCATGAAGGACGTGCAGGCCAGCCGCGAGATGGTGATCGAGGAAGAGCAGGACCGCGACGTGTTCAAGCGCAAGGCGCTGCTGGACACGCCGGTGACCGACTTCGAGCTCTCCGTGCGTGCGCGTACGTGCCTCAAGAAGATGAACATCCGCACGCTGGGCGACCTGCTCCGCGTGACCGAGGCCGAGCTGCTGAGCTACAAGAACTTCGGCGAGAGCAGCCTCGTTGAGATCAAGAAGATGCTCAGCGTGAAGGGCCTGAAGCTGGGCCAGGGCCTGGAAGATGCACACCGCCAGGCGCGGCGCGCGCTCATCGAGCAGTACAAGGGCACGGGTCAGGAAGCCGTCCTCGCGAAGCCCGTGTGGGACCTCCAGCTCTCGGTCCGCGCCCGCAAGGCGCTGCAGCTCCTCAGCATCCAGACTCTCGGCGACCTGGCGAGCCACACCGAGGCCGAACTCATGGGCGTGAAGAACTTCGGCGCGACGTCGCTGAAGGAGATCAAGGAACGCCTCACCGAGCACGGGCTGGCGCTGCGGATTCTCGAGAACTGAGTGGC
>JBMOHX010000152.1:0-8771 GCA_049317625.1 Phycisphaerales bacterium | reverse complement strand
CGCCGCCCCCCCCACCGCCACCACCACCACCGAAGCTGCGGCCTTCGCCGCCGGCGCGTGGGCCGCGGGTGTCGCGCTTGGCCTTGGCCGGTCCGGGGCGGTCTGATCCCTCGCGGCGCGGGGCCGCGTGGTGCGGAGAGTGCGGGGCGTGGGCTGGCCGGCCGCCGTGATCGCGGGCGTCGCGCCGGGGGTTGTCCGCCGGCTCCTGACGAGCGATGTCAGGGTACTCGAGGGCCGCGGGGATCCGACGGCCCACAAGGCGCTCCACCTGGCGGAGCAGGTCGCGTTCCGAGGGGTCGCAGAACGAGATCGCGATGCCGGAAGCGCCCGCACGGGCCGTGCGGCCGATGCGGTGGACGTAGGCCTCTGGCTCCATCGGGAGGTCGTAGTTGAAGACGTGCGTGATGCCGTCGACGTCCAGCCCGCGGGCGGCGACGTCGGTGGCGACCAGCACGCGTGCGCGGCCCGACTTGAAGGCCTCGAGCGCGCGGGTGCGGTAGTTCTGGGCCTTGTTGCCGTGGATCACGACGTTCTGAACGCCGGCGTCTTCGAGCTTCTTGCCCACCTTGTCCGCGCCGTGCTTGGTCTTGGTGAAGACCACCGCCCGCTCGACACCTTCTTCTTCGAGGAGGTGGTGCAGGAGCGCCTGCTTGTCGCGGAAGGAGATCATGTACAGGCTCTCTTCGATGCGCGCGGCGGGCGTGCCCGCCGGAGCCGCGGCGACCCGGACCGGGTCACGCAGCAGGGACTCGGCCAGGTGCACGATCTCCTTCGGCATGGTCGCCGAGAAGAGCAGCGTCTGCCGGGTCTTGGGGAGCTTGGAGGCGATGTACTGGATGGGCTTGATGAACCCCATGTCGAGCATGCGGTCGGCCTCGTCGAGGATGAAGATCTCGATCTTGGAGAGGTCGACCAGGCCCTGATCGAAGAGGTCCACGAGGCGTCCGGGGGCGGCGACGATGACGTCGACTCCGGCGCGGAGGTTTTTGACCTGGTGGTGCTGGCTCACGCCGCCGTAGATCACGGCGCCGCGGAGGTGCGAGTTGCGGCCGTAGGTCTTGAACGATTCACCGATCTGGGCTGCGAGTTCGCGCGTGGGGGAGAGCACGAGCACCCGCGCCGTGACCGGGCCGCGGCGCTGGGTATCGATGGGCTTGTCGGTGAGGCGGTGGATGACCGGGAGGGCGAACGCGGCGGTCTTGCCGGTGCCGGTCTGGGCGGTGGCGAGGATGTCGCGACCTTCGAGGATTGGCGGGATGGCCTTGGCCTGGATCGGCGTCGGGGTCTCGTACCCCTCTTCCGTGAGGGCCCGCGTGATCTGATCCTTCAGTCCGAGTGCTTTGAATGCCATGAGAGAACAACAACTCCTCGGCTCGTCACCCGCTTGGGGCAGAACGATCCGTGATTTTCGGGCGAGACCTGCGCCAAACCGATTGGAACGAGGGCGGCCGTACTGGGGGGCGACACGCCGGACCTGAGTTGGTTCAACAGAACCCAGACAGACCCGACGCGGCCAGCAGTTTCCCAGCTTCTTTCCGGTGTTCCCGAGGGGTACACCGAGTCTGAGGCCACCGGCGTGATGAAACATGATAGGCGCGCCGCGACAACGCACGCGGACCACCAACCCCGGTTCCCATTCCTATACTCTGCCCCTCCCCCTCCAGGGAGCATCACAAGGACAACACCTATGGCAGAGCGCCATTTCAACGTTGTGGTCGTCGGCGGCGGTCCGGGCGGTTATGTCGGGGCGATCCGCGCCGCGCAGCTTGGTTATTCGGTCGCTGTTGTCGAGCGGGCCAAGCTCGGCGGGGTCTGCCTCAACTGGGGTTGCATCCCGAGCAAGGCGCTGCTGGCCAACGCCGAGCTGTACGAGAAGCTCAACGGGAAGTCTGATGCCTGGGGGCTCAAGGTCGAGGGCAAGGTCTCCCTCGACTGGGACAAGATCATCGGGCGGTCGCGCGACGTCGCGAGCAAACTCAACAAAGGTGTTGAGTTCCTGATGAAGAAGAACAAGATCACGTCGATCGTGGGCAGCGCAAAGATCCTCTCTGGGCGCGGCCCGGCGAACGGCAAGGACGTCGCCGGCCAGAAGTGCCGGATCGAGGTTCAAGAGTGCAAGGTGCAGGAGGAACTGACCTCCGCCCCGGCGACTCCCGGCAAGGCGATCGAGACGATCACCGCCGACCACGTGATCGTCGCGACGGGATCCGTGGCCCGCGACCTCCCCTTCGCCCGTTTCGACGGCCAGAAGATCTGGGGCGCCCGCGAGGCGATGTTTAACAAGGAGAAGCCCGCGCGGCTGGTGGTCATTGGTGCCGGTGCCATCGGTATGGAGTTCGCCTACTTCTACCACACGATGGGCACGAAGGTCACCGTGATCGAGATGCTCGACCGGATCCTCCCTGTGGAGGACAAGGACATCTCCGAGGCGCTCGCCAAGCACTACCGGAAGGCCGGAATGGAGCTGAAGACCGGCTTCACGACGACGAACGTCGAGAAGACCGCGACGGGCGTGAAGGTGACTGTTGCGCCCTTCGTGAACGGCAAGGCGGACGAGTCGAAGAAGGAGACCATCGAGGCCGATCGCGTGCTGGTGGCCATCGGCGTCAAGGGACGCACCGACGGCCTGTGCGACGCCTCCCTCGGGCTCAAGGTCGAGAAGGACCACATCGTCACCGACTACGTCCCGGGCAAGACCATCAATCAGCCGGTGGACTACAAGACCAACGTCCCCGGGATCTACGCCATCGGCGACGTGATCGGCCCGCCGTGGCTCGCCCACGTTGCGAGCGAAGAAGGCATCCTGTGCGTCGAGCGTCTCGCGTGGCGCGACAAGAAGCTCAACCATGAGCCCATCCCGATGGACTACTCGGGCATCCCGGGCTGCACCTACTGCCTCCCGCAGGTTGCGAGCGTCGGTGCGACGGAGCAGAAGCTGATCGCCGACGGACTCGTGAAGGGCAAGGACTACGAGATCGGCAGCTTCCCCTTTGCTGCCAGCGGCAAGGCGATCGCCGCGATGCACACCGAGGGCCTGGTCAAGATCATCCGCGGGCTGCCCCGCGGCGAGATCCTGGGCGCGCACATCATGGGTGATCAGGCGACCGAGCTGATCGCCGAGATGACCCTGGCCCGCCGCCTCGAGGCGACGACCGAGGAGATCATCTGCACGGTGCACGCGCACCCGACGATGCACGAGGCGATGCACGAGGCGGCGCTGGCGAGCGAAGGACGAGTCATCAACGCATAGTGGCAGCGGGCTCTGTCCGCTGAGTCTCCCAAGCGGGCTGCGCCCCGCGCGGGTTTCGCGCGCTCATTTCGCTTGCGGTTCCGCCGTCGAAGGCATGCCGACCTTCAGCGCGTCCTTGAGCACCTGCGCCATGTCCGGCAGGTCTTTCAACGTGTTCCGCACCCGCTTGCGGTCCTCGATCATCCACACCGCGGCGATCCCTTTCTCGGTGTTGATCATGGGAAGGAAGCCGAAGGCCCCCGGTGAACTGGCGGTGATCGTTTCCCCCTGCGCGTCCTTCTGATCGACCCAGCACCCGACGCCGTACGACGACTTGCCGTTCCCCGCGCGTCGTCCCACGCTCGCCCGCGCGATGGGCACCCCGCCGGTCTCGTCGCGCAGGAGCTCCTTCACTCCCTCGGGGCTGAGCACTCGGGCGCCGTCGAGCTCTCCCCCGCCGAGGAGCATCCGCATGAATCTTCCGTAGTCGCGGAGCGTGCTCCGGCCGCCACCGGCGAGGTTGGGGTTCTTCATCGCCTCGAAGCGGCCGTAGGTTGTCGAGTCCATCTTCAGCGGACCTGCGATGGTCTCTTCGAAGATGTCCCGCCATTCCTTCTCGGCGGCGACCTCTGCGCAGCGGCCGGCCACCCGCATCGAGACCCCGCCGTATCGGAACTCGGAACCCGGGGCGCTGACCAACTCGACCCCGGCGATCTTCGCGACGGCCTCTTCGAGCGTCAGCCGCGGAGCTTCCGCGGCGAGGAACTCGCCGGGCAGTCCGGAGGTGTGGTTGAAGCACTGGCGGATCGTGATGCCGGCGCGGGGTTGCGCCGGGTCCGCGCCGAACTGTTTCACGTACGTCGAGACCTTGTCGTCCAGGTCGAGCTTGCCTTTTTCCTGGAGGGCCACAAGCGCGGCACCGCTGAGCCACTTGCTGGCCGAGGCGAGCGAGACCACCGTTGTCTCGTCGTAGGACCCGTAGTACTTCTCGTAGACCACCCGGCCGCCCTCGATCACCATGACCCCGGCTCCGGGGAGCCCAGACTTGCGGAGGTACTCCGCCGCGGCCTCGTCCACGCGCGAGAAATCAGCGCTCACATGGGCGGTTGTCGCGGGCGGCGGCGGGACGTTCTGGGCCCAAGCCGACATCGCTCCTGCACCCAGCACCGCGGCGGCCGCGCACCGTCTGATGAATCCGGACATCGGATACCCCTTTGCGTTCGAGTGTCTCGCCCCGGGTTCAACGCCGCGGGGCATCACGGATTGCCGCGCCGCGCCCAGCGGGCGACGGCGTACCATGGAGCCGCGCCCGTCCCGCACCGTACGGGGCGGCACTCAGATTGTCGGAGTTTGCCATGCCGCACATCATCGCGGAACCCTGCATCGGAACCAAAGACACGTCATGCGTGGACGTTTGTCCCGTGGACTGCATCCATCCGACGAAGAACGACCCGGACTTCGGCACGAAGGACCAGCTCTTCATCGACCCGGACACCTGCATCGATTGCGGGCTGTGCGTTGACGAATGCCCCGTGAAGGCCATTTATCCCCAGGAAGACCTTCCCGGAGACTGGAAGAAATACGTCCAGTTGAACCTGGACTATTACAAGAACAAGGGCTGATCCCGGTTCGGCCCGAGCGCCGACCCGGGGGGAGTACAACAACTGCTTCGGGCGCAGGCCGCGCACCGACACAACGCCGCGGGACGGCGTTCCCGGTTGGTCGGCGCCCGCGGTGTTATGCTTTTGTCTCCTACCTCCATGACCTCCTCCGACCAGAACCCCAGAGAGTCTGCGGGCGACGCTCGAGATCTCGCCCCTCTCCACAAGTTCTTCGAGGACCAGCACTCCCGCCTCTCGCCCGGGCTGCGGCGACTGTTCCTGGAGCGGGCGGCCGGTCGTTCGGACCTTGCCGACGAACTGACGCAGCGGACGTGGACGCTTGCGTGGCGGGCACTGACCGAGAACAAGTACGACCCTGCCCGGGCCGCGTTCTCCACGTTCGTCTACGCGGTTGCGCAGAACGTGTGGCTGCAGCACCTGCGGTCCTCGTCGCAGCGCCAGAACAACCTCGCGACGCTCCCGGACAACCCTTCGGCGGTTGAGTCCGCCCTCCCGGAGGACGCGATTCGCCTCGCCGAGCTTGTGGACCTCCTGCGCCGTGTGCTCAGGGGCGATCTGCCCGCCCAGCTCACCGAGGAAGAGCGGTGGATTGTCCGCTCCATCGCGGACGGCGAAACCGACCGGGGGTTGGCCACCAAACTGCGCCTCTCCCCCTCGACGGCCAACGCCCGGAAAAATGCGGCCTTCGACAAGCTCCGGCGATTCCTGGCCAACAAGGGCCATCGTTCCGCGGATCCCCGAGCGCAGTCCGACGATCCGCGAACAACGTGATGGAGGCCCGACATGAACGACCGCCAGCTCACACAACTTCTGAGGATGGCCGCGGAAGCCGAGCGTCTCGAGTCGGGACCCGCGACGCTGCGGATGCCGACGCCCACGCACCGAAGGCCGGGCCTGTGGATCGGGCTCGCGGCGGCGGCATCGGTCGCGGCGGCGTTCGCGTTCCTCTCGTTGCCCTCGCCGCAGCCTAAGAACGCTCCGACTCCGGTCGCCCTCGCCGACCCAAACCCGATCGCTCCTCAACCCGTCAATGCCGACCCGTGTGACGACGAGTCCACGGTGCTCCTGGCGATCTTCAGGAACGCCGACGGCTCCACGATTCAGTCTCGGATCGCGATGAAGGACTGGGACTCACGGCGCGGGCTGAACGACCTGGGCGAGGGAGAGCTGATCGGCTTCGCCTTCGAGCATGCCGAGGAGATGACGCCCGAGACACTCCCCGACAGTGTGGTGCTGCTGGCGGTCTCCGGTCCTACGAACCTTGTTCCGCACAGCGAGGCCGCCGCGGCCCAGCTGACCGCGTGCCTCGAGCAGACGCCGGCGTCGTGCGGTGCCGAGGTGCCTTGCTACACCTCTGCCGCGCTGCAGTGCCTGCCGGCTGGGGTCAGCGTGATCGGCGAAGCCCGGGCCGTGCGCTAGGCGGCGATCGGATACGCTGTCGGCGGGATGCGGATCGTTCACTATTTGAAATGGATGAGGCTGAGCGACGGCGGGACCGTTCGCGCGGTGCTCGATTGGTGTGAGGCGTTGGCCGCGCGGGGGCACGAGGTCACGCTGCTCACCGCCGATGCGAAGGACGTTCCGCCGAGCTGGAGCGCGCCCGGTGCTGGCTCCCCCCGCTGTGTGATACTTGATATCGAGGATGCGCTCGGGAAGTGGCTCGGGAAGCGACCCGCCCCGGGGGCACCGGACAAGCCCACCCAAGTGTTGACCCGCGGGTCCATGGAGATCGCGTCGAGGGTGCTGCGCGGGGCGGACTGCCTGCACTTGCACGGTGTGTGGGCCACATCGAACGCCCAGCTCGCTTCACGCGCTCGGCGGCTGGGAACGCCGTACGTGGTTTCGCCGCACGGCATGCTCGACCACTGGTCGCTCGCGCAGGGTGCCGCGAAAAAGCGGCTCCACCTGGCGATGGTGAGTGGTCGGGTGCTCCGGGGTGCGAAGCACGTGCTGTGCACCGCGGAGGGGGAGCTCGACCAGGCTGCGGCGCACTTTGACCGTTCGCGCGGGCGCGTGGTTCCGTTGCTCTTTGACACCGCGGCGTTCCGTGAGCTTCCCGGCCCCGAGGCCGCGCGGCGGCGGTTTGGGCTCGGCGATGCGCCCGTGATTCTGTTCCTGAGCCGGTTGCACGCGAAGAAGGGGGCCGACCGCCTGCTCCGGGCCGCGGGGTTGCTGAAGGATCGGCCGTGGAAGCTGGTGCTGGCGGGCCCGGCTGACCCGCCGGAGTATGGGGAGACTCTGGTGGCGCTGGCGCGCGAGCTGGGTATTGCGGACCGCGTGCTCTTCCCGGGCATGGTGACGGGGTCGGACAAGGTCTCGCTCTTCTGCGCGGCGGCGGTTTTCGCACTGCCCACCAGCCAGGAGAACTTTGGATTCGTGCTGCTGGAGGCGCTCTCGGCGGGTGTGCCCGTGGTGACCACCAAGGGCGTCGACATCTGGCCGGAGCTGGAGGCGAGCGGGGGCGCGGTGATCTGTGAACCAGACGCTCAGTCGCTGGCGGGGTGTGTGGCACGGTTGCTCGAAGACCTCGGGGCGCGCGAGCGGATGGGCAAGGCGGGGAGGGAGTGGGCGATGGCGCGGTTGGATGCTGGGGTGGTGATACGGAGGTATGAGGAGGTGTATGCGGGGGGGGCTCAGGGCGGGACGCCCTGAGACACTCTTGGGCCAGTGGCCCAAGCTACGGAAGAGGATGAGCATGACGCTGAAAGTTTGTATCTGCTGGACGGACATCTCGGGGTACATGGCCTCGTGCTGGCGTGCGCTGGCCGCTCGGCCGGAGATCGATCTCAAGGTGATCGCCTTCGAGCCCGCGGACTCGAAGGAGGCCGTGTTTGATCGCTCGGTGATGGATGGGGTCCGGCACGAGTTGATCACCCGCGAAGAGGCGATGAACGACCGCGACAAGGTTGCCGCGATGGTGCTGGCCCACGAGCCGGCGGTGCTCTCGCTGCCGGGGTGGTTCTACGGCGGGTACAGCGCGCTGGCCGAGCACCCGCGGCTCTCCCACTGCTTCCGGATCATGTCGATGGACAACCCGTGGAACGGGTCGGTGCGGCAGCGGTTGGGCAAGTACTTGCGGGCCCGGTTTCTCTCGAAGATTCACCGCGTCATCGTCGCGGGGGACAAGACTTTCGAGCTCGCGTTGCGGCTGGGTTTCAGCGAGCACCAGGTGCGGCGCGGCGTCTACGGGTTCGACTTCGACCGCTTCGCGCCGGTGCTCGACGAGCGGCTCCGGGCTCCGCAGTGGCCGCGGGAGTTTCTGTTCATCGGGCAGTACGCCGAGAAGAAGAACCTGCCTCTTCTGCTGGACGCTTACGCGCAGTACCGCGAGAAAAGCCCGCGGCCCTGGGGCCTTTCGTGCATGGGCATGGGCCCGCTGAAAGCATCGCTCGCGGGGCGCGGCGGTGTGACCGACCTGGGCTTTGTGCAGCCGTCGGCGCAGCCGGCGGCACTGGCCCGCGTCGGCGCGTTCGTGCTGCCGAGTCGTTACGACCCGTGGGGCGTGGCGATCGCCGAAGCCGCGGGGGCGGGGTTGCCGGTGGTGTGCTCGCACGCGTGCGGGGCGGCGGTGGAGCTGGTGCGTAGTTATTACAACGGACTTATTATTGCCACCGACCACCGCGAGGCCCTGGTGCGGGCCCTGCACGAGGTCGAGCAGCGCGAGACACAGATGCCCGAGTGGGGCCGTCGCGGGAGGGAACTCGCCGCGCCCTTCGCGGCACGCTTCTGGGCGGACCGGTGGGCGGCGGTGTTTGAGGAGCGGACGCCTGGGTGATCAGGCGCCCTCGATCAGATCGACGAGTTCTTGCGGTGGAGCGACCTCGAGGCGATCGCCCTTCACGGCGTAGCCGACTTCTCGCCAGATGCCGTCGCGCCACCAGTACACGCGGGAGGACACAGAACCCGGGCCCTCCCGCTCG
>JBMOHX010000151.1:0-8858 GCA_049317625.1 Phycisphaerales bacterium | reverse complement strand
ATCGCCGCGGTCGGCGGCGGCGGGCTCGGGTTGCTCGTCGCCATGTACGCGTTTATGCGACGGAGGTCCTCATGAGGACCATCGGGGTGACGCATGGCCGGTGATCTCCAGCGGTACCGCGAGCTCGCGCTGCTTGCCGCGCTGCGCCACAGCGGCCGCGCCGAGCGGCTCGCCGCCCATCATCCCGAGGCCGCTCGCCTCTACCGCGCCCTCACCACGCGCGACGACTCCACTCCGTCCGACCTGGTCTGGCGGGAGGTTCTCGAGGTCGTCGCCCGTCCCGATCTGCCGAAGAACCCTCCCGCGCTGCTTTTCGGCGCGACGTACTACCGGTCGCGGCAACTCGCTTCGACGGGAGGTCGGCCGTGACCGAGAGTGCCCGCCCCTCCAAGCTTGTGACATCCAGCGCGGGCGCGAAGGTCCCGTACGAGCCCGCCCGGCTGCTCCGAAAGGAAGTCCTCGAGTCACGGTCGATTATCGAGGACACGCTCAAAGAGAGAGCCCGCATCGAGGCCCAATGCCGAGCGGCGATCGAACAGGCCAACCGGAAGGCAGAAGCGATCATCCACGCGGCCCACGAGGAAGGGCAGAGGATCCGTGAATCAGCCCAGACCGAGGGCCGCATCGAGTTCGACCGGCTCGCCGCCGGGCTCGCAGCGGAGTTCGAGAAACTCGGTGCCGATATGGCGCAGCGGGTGGTCGATTTTAGTTTCAAGGCGGCGCGTTCGATTCTGAGGAGCGAGGTCCGGGTGCAACCCGCGCCGGTGCTCGCGATGCTCCGCGAGATGCTGCTGCGGACGCGGATGTTCAACCGGATTCACGTGGTGCTCAGCCCCGAGGACGCTTCCGTGGCTCGGGTGGAACTCGACCGGCTGCGTGCGCTCTCCGCGTACGCGCAGGACTTCGCGATCAAGGAAGACTCGGAGCTGCCCCGTGGTTCCGTGCGGATCGAGACGGAAGCGGGAGCGTTTGACGGCGGCCTGGAGACGCGTCTCTCGCAGCTCGCGGAGTCCTGGGGCGTCGCGGGCGGCGGGAGCGGGACGTGAGCGGCCTGACAGGCAAGTTCGGCGCGTCCCTCGCGCGGATCGAAGACTCGCTCCGCGAGTTCGACGGCGTGGTGCGTTTCGGGCGTGTCTCCGCGGTCACGGGCCCCATGATCCGGGCCTCGGTGCCCGAGGCGAGAATCGGCGGGATCGTCCGCATCCGAAGGTCGCTGCTCCCACCTCTGGTGGCGGAAGTCATCGGCTTTGACCGCCAGGATGCGCTGCTCATGCCGCTGGGCCAGATGGAGGGCATCGAAGCCCGGGCCGTGGTCGAACCGAGCATCGGTGAGCGTCTCGTGCCCGTCGGAGACAGCGTCCGCGGGCGGGTGCTCGATGCGCTGGGGACCCCGATCGACGGGCTGGGACCGCTGGGACCGGAACGAGCGCCCGCCGTGCTGCCACCTCCGAACCCGCTGAAACGCAACCGCATCCGCGAAGTCCTTCCCACCGGCGTGCGGACCATCGACGGGCTGCTCACGTTGGGAAAGGGGCAGCGTGTCGGGATTTTCGCAGCGGCCGGCGGCGGTAAGACGACCCTGCTCGCTTCGATCGCACGCAACGTGCAGGCCGACCGCGTGGTGCTGGCACTGATCGGCGAGCGTGGACGCGAGGTCCGCGGCTTTCTCGAAGACGACCTCGGCGAAGAGGGCCTGAAGAAAGCCACGATCGTGGTTTCGACGAGCGATCAACCGGCGCTCTTGCGACTCAAGGCCGCGTACACCGCGACCGCGATCGCCGAGCACGCCCGTGCCGCGGGCGAGAACGTGGTGCTCATGATGGATTCGGTGACTCGTTTCGCGAGAGCGCTGCGCGACGTCGGCCTCGCCGCCGGCGAGCCGCCGGGACGCCAGGGGTACCCGGCCTCGGTGTACGCCGAGCTCCCGCGGCTGTTCGAGCGGGCGGGCAACGACGCGACCGGATCGATCACGGGCATCTACACCGTGCTGGTTTCGGGCGATGACATCCAGGAACCGGTGGCCGATGAGACCATGAGTTTGCTCGACGGGCACTTCATCCTTTCGCGGAAGCTCGCCGCTCGATCGCACTACCCCGCGATCGACGTGACCCGGAGCAAGAGCCGCGTGCGGAACGAGATCATCTCCCACGAGCACCGCGCCCTCGCGGACAGCGTGCTCGGGGTCGTCGGTGAGTACGAAGAGAACTTCGACAAGATCACCCTCGGCATGTACGAGCACAGTTCCGAGTCCGACCGCCCCGACCCGGCGGCGACGTACCCGATCATCGAGCGTTTCCTTCGGCAGGACCTCGAAGAGGCCAGCCCGTTCGACCAGACGCTGGAGAGCCTCTCGAAACTGCTGCCGTGAACAGCCCACTCAAAATCCCCAAGGGCTTCGTGTTCAAGCTCCAGCCCAAGCTCGATCAGTGGGCGGAGCAGCAGGAGCAAGCGGAGCAGCTTCTTGCGTTCGCGATCGCCGCACGCCGCGAGTGCGATCGGACGCTCCGGGAGGCGGAAAGAAAAAAACAAGAAGGAGTGCAACAACTCCGCGCGGCACGCGAGAACCGAGGGGACGAGGGCGCTTTCTCGGTGCTCGATTCCGGTCGGTTCGTCTCCGCGATGGAGCAGGTGCTTCTTGGCCTGCAGGCGAGCGTCCGGTCGGCCGAGGCGGCGCTGGAGGACTCGAACAAGCTGCTCGCTCTTCGTCGCAAGGAGCTGGCGGACATCCGACAGGCGATCGAGTCCCTCGAACGGCTGCGGGACAAGCAAATCGAAGAGTTCCTCCGCGAGGCGGAACGACTCGAAGAGCTGGCAAGGGAAGAAGCCGCGATCCAGGCGTGGACACGGCAACAGCCGGAGCGGGGAGAGGTTTAGCCCATGGACGTGCAACGAACAGACAACTCGACAGACCGCTGGGATCCGGCGGCGGAACAGATCAAGAGCGACCAGCGGGCCCGGGCGGCGTCGCCCAAGGGTCGCCCCTCCTTCGCCCAACTCAGCGGCCGCCTCCTTTCAGACCGGAGCGGCGAGGGTTTGGAGTCGGGGTTCTTGTCGCGTTTGCTCGGCGGAACTCGGGCTGGTGAAAATCTCCCGACGCCGTCGACCCCCGGTACCCGCCGCACGCGTGAGGATGGTTCGATCATCAAGGCGCGGGACTCCGCGCTCGAACAGGCCGCGGCGAGCTCGCGGGAGATGGCGTCGGTCAAAGCTGCAACGAAACCGGTGCGCGCACAGGACTTGGCGTTGCCGGCCGAAGTCGGCACTGGGCTGCGGGGCAAAGGGTTGCCGCCGGGCGCGATCGACGACTCTCCGGTCTCACCACTCCCCTTCGATCAACTCGCCGGGCTTGGTCACCACGAGACGGTTCGCAGCCTGGAGTCTTCGGGAAGTGGCGGGCTCAGCGACTACAACCCGCAGGGGCTCGACCGGGCGGAGTTCGAGGCTTTAGTGCTTGGCTCCGCCGGGGGATCGGATCCTTCGCAGCCAGCGCCGGTGGCCCCGTTCTTCATACCGGCCCAACCCCAACCGCTCACGACCGACCAGGACCAGCGGCGCTCCGCCGGGGGCACCGAGGCGTGGGAGCGTCTGGTCGAGTTTGCGTCCGTCGACCACGCGAGCAACGGCGATTCGCGGGTGCGGCTCGCGTTCGGATCCGACGTCATGGGAGGGCTCGCGGTCGAGATCCGCGCCTCGTCGACATCGAAGGTTGCGCTCGACGTCACCTCGCTGGACGGGACCCTGAGCCCGGAAGACCCGCGGCTGGAGGAACTCACGAACCGACTCCGCGATGCCGGAGTTGATGTTGGCGATGTTCGGGTCGCTCCCGCGCAGACGGCTGGCTTGCAGCGCTAAACCAGGGCTGGTACACTCCCGAGGAGGGTAGGTCTTGGTTCGGGGGCGTAGCTTGCCAGAGATCGAACGCGGAACTCAGTCCAGGGCACCAACCAGGTCGTGGTGGATGAGCGCCATGCAACGCCCTGCGTTTATCGTCAGCGGCGACAATGTTGTGAGCACCGCCGAGCGGCTGTGGCTCGATGTTGTCGTCGACCTCGCGTCCATCGCACTTGCGCCTCGCTTGGGGGCCTCGGTGCTCAGTTCCCCGGCCCAGGCGGAGTTCACGCCCGTGTTCGCCGCGGAGTTTGAGATCGACGGCGGGACCAGAGCCAACCGTGGCTCACTCGTGTTCGATCACGCCAGCATGCGGGCCGTGGCGGACGCGGTGCTGTCGGGGATGGCGGGGCTGCAGGGCGGCGGGGTGCTGGCGAAGTCGGACTTCGGCTTCGTCGAGTTTGCGCTGCTGACCGTCGCGGAGGCTCTCGCCGTTGAACTCCCGGCCGCGGGTCGATTCAAGCTGCTCCGCTTCGTCGACGCGGCATCGGAACTCGGGAAGCTCGCCGGCTCGGGTGGAGTCCCGACGGCGATTCAGGTGTGGGTGAGCGGACGCTCTTCGGAGATCAGAGTCCAGCTGGACTCCTGGCAGACCGATTTTGCGCCGTTCGACACCGCGATCCGTCCGCGTCGCCCGGGGAGTCTGAGTGTCAACGCTGGCCTGTCGCTGCCGGCCCTTCAACTGAATCCCGCGGAGATGGCCGCCGCGAAAGCGGGCGACACGCTGCTCATCGGCGCGGCGGGGTTGCTCGACTCGACCGGGCAATACCTGGTCACCGACAACGGGTGGAGGTTGTGCGCGGTGGAGGTGCAGGCCGACAGCCCCAGCCACTCGCTCATCCGCACGGGGGAACTTCGAATCGTGCCCCACGATGGATGGGTCTCGAAGCCCGGGGTGATCCACCCTTTGGTGGGCGAAGCCGTGCTCCACGAGCTCGACCTCGAATCTTGGGAGGTGGACCAGCGGATGGGGATCCCCAAGCCGGGGCCTTCGCCGATCAGGCTTTTTTCGCAGGGCAGGCTGGTGGGCCGGGGCGTGCTGGTGCTCGTGGGCGATGAGCTCGGCGTCCAACTGACGGAGTGGTCGCCGGGAGCCCCGCGGTGATCGCCCAGGCCACGGTGTTCGGATCGATGCTCTCTCTCCAGGAAGCCGCCGGAGCCGCACCCGCGATTCCCAGTTTCGGGCAGGCGCTTCTACGGATGGTCGTCTCGCTCGCCATCGTGCTGGGCGTACTTGTGGTGGTGCTCTTCCTGCTCAAACGCCGCATGCGGGGCGGGGGGCTGGGCAAGAGCGGTGAAATGAAGGTGCTGGATTCCTTCGCGATCACTCCCGGCCAGCGGATCGTGCTGGTGCGTGTGCGGGACCGTACCCTGCTGCTGGGGGCCACGGACTCTCAGATCAGCCGCCTCGCCGAGTTTGGTGCCGAGCCGGAGACGAAACCAGTGACCGGATTCCGCGAGGCCTGGGAGGCATCGGCGAACGAAACACCCAAACCCGCGCCGAGGCGGGAGGAGAGCATCACGCCATGAACCTCTTCGGGATGCAGGGTGACTCGGTCAACGAAACGCTCCCGCTCTTTGTGGCGGGGCTGGCACTGTTCTCGTTGTTGCCCTTCATCCTAACGATGCTGACGTCGTTCGCGAAACTCGTCATCGTCGGCGGTCTGATCCGCCAGGCGGTCGGCACGCCGCAGATCCCCCCCACGATCGTGATCACGGGGCTCTCGCTCATTTTGACGATCCACATCATGGCACCGGTGGGGCTCAAGGTGTACGCGCGTCTCGACGACTCGCGGTCGGAGGTGCTGAAGGAATCGCTGACCGCTCCGTTCGATCAGATGACGGCCGATGAGAAGCGTGTTCACGAAATCACGGCGGCGCTCAAGACCGGTCAGAAGGACCCCGGACTCGAGACTGAGAAGAAAGAGTTGGACGCCAGGATCCAACTGAACCCGGACGCTCGCCTGCGGACGGCCGCTCGTCTCCGGATTCTAGAGGCGGCCAAGAACGCCGGCGTGAGTACCGAAGACTCTGCTCGGACGGCCTGGAAAGCGGTGGACTGTAACAGGGTGTTCGAGGAGCTGGAGAAGATCCGTCGGGAGGACATCGACAAACAGCAGGCCAGCAACAAGTCCTCCGCTGAGGTCGCCCGTCTCGCGATGAAGGACGACGGTGCCATCACCAAGCAAATCCTGGCGCTGAAGTCCGCTGGCAGGGCCCTCGAAGTTCCCCTCCGCGAGTTTCTGAACCGCCACGCAGCACCCCGCCACATCCCGCTCTTCGTGAACCTCCAAACTCGGCTGCGTGAGTCGCAACATGTCGACGATTCCATCGCGCCCCTCAAGCCGGGCGAGATCGCGCACGACCTGCTTGTGCTCGCGCCCGCCTTTGTACTCACCGAGCTGAGCGAGGCGTTCCTCATCGGGTTCCTGATCTTCGTGCCCTTTCTGGTCATCGACCTGGTGGTGAGCAACGTGCTGCTGGCGCTCGGCATGCAGATGCTGACCCCGACGATGATCTCGCTCCCGCTGAAGCTGCTGCTGTTTGTCCTGATGGACGGTTGGAACCTGATCCTGCAGGGCCTGGTCCTGAGCTACGTCTGATTGGAGGTCTCCGGATGAACGGGGAGCTTGTGCTTCGGGTGATCCAGGAGGGGCTCTATCTCTCGCTGCTGCTGAGCGCGCCCGCGGTGCTCGCCGCGCTCCTGGTCGGCACGCTCATCAGCGTGCTCCAGGCGGCGACCCAGATCAACGATCCTTCGGTCGCCAGCGTGCCCAAGACCATCGTCGTCTTCGGGGTCATCGCGCTGGTCGGGCTCTGGGTGCTCCAGCAACTGGTCGCCTTTGCCCAGGCGCTCCTCGCGCAGATCCCAACAATCTCGGGGTAGCCAACCGTGCTGGACCCGAGGCTGAAGGAAATCGTCGAACTGCTCGAGGGGCTACCGAAGATCCCGGTGGTGCAGGCCGGCGCGCTCCTGGTCGCGCGGATCACCCCGATCGCGAGCCTGACGCCCGTCTTCGGCGGAAACGTTGCGCCCAAGCGGTACCGCTTCGCCATCGCGATCATGCTGGCCGCGTGCTTCGCGCCAGCCGTGACGCCCGCGACGCTGGACAACATCCCCGCCTTCCACTGGCTGCTCTTGAAGGAAGCCCTCATCGGGCTCGTGCTGAGCCTCCTCATCTCCGTGATGTTCGAGACCTACGTCGCGGCTGGCAAACTGATCGACGATTCGCGGGGCGCGGGCAACGCCGAGCTCTTCGACCCCTTCAACAACCGCCAGCAATCCACGCTGGGGCAGTGGCTGTACTCGGGTGCGATCGCCGCGTTCCTCGGCCTCGGCGGGCACAAACTCGTGCTCGAAGCGCTGGTCACCGGCATCGAGTCGTACCCGATTTTCTCGCTCCCTTCAGCGGCCCAGATGCAGGCGGCCTCCCCTGTCGCGCTCATCGCGCCGGTGGGCGAGCTCGTGGTCGCCGCGCTACGACTCGCAGCGCCGGTCATGATCATGGCGCTCGCGGTTGACCTCGGTCTCGGCGTCATCAACCGCTTCTCGCCGACGATCCCCGCGACGGTGCTCGGCTTCGGCGTGAAGGGGTTGCTCGCGCCGCTGCTCGCGGCGGCGGCGCTCACGCTGGCGATGACCTCGCCGATGGAGCGTTTCATGGAGTTGCTGAACCGAGCGGTTGCTGGAGGGCCCTGACCGGTGTCCGAATCCTCCGGTGAAAAGACCGAAGCACCAACCCCGCAGCGCCTGAAGAAGGCCAGGGAGCAAGGCCAGGTCGCCCAGTCGCGCGACCTCACCGCGGCGATCGCGCTGTTCGTGGGCACCGGGCTGCTGTGGGCGAACTCCCGCGACCTCGAGAAAGCGGCGGAGACCGCGGCGATGGACTGCTTCCGGGCGGCCACGGCGACCGAGCTCGAGGTGGCACGGGTCATGTCGGTGGCGGGCACGGCGGCGTTCGGCTTGCTCGCGGTCGCGGTGGTGCCGCTGGTGGTTGCGGCGGCGACGGCGGTGCTGGTCTCGTTCCTGCAGGTCGGCCCGCTGGTTTCGGTGGAAGCGCTGACACCCAAGCTCGAGCGGCTCGATCCGATCGGTGGCCTGAAGCAGCGGTTCGCGAGCATGCGGGCGTACGTAGAGCTCGGCAAGAACCTTCTCAAGTATGTGATCGGGATCCCCGTCTTTTACGTTCTGTTCAAGGGCAGGCTCCCGGACATCGCGATGCTCGCGACGCGGGACCCGTTCACTTCCGCGGCGTGGACGGCGGCGTTTCTGTCGCGTCTCACGTTCTCGCTGCTCGCGTGCTACCTGGCGCTGGGGATGGTCGACTTGCTCTACCAGCGCTGGCAACTGATGAAGGACCTGCGGATGACGATGCAGGAGGTCAAGGACTCGTACAAGCAGGAGGAAGGCGACCCGCACCACAAGGCCAAGCGCAAGCAGCTGCACGAGGAGATCAACTCCGCGCAGATGCTGATGGCGGTGCCGGAGGCGGACGTGGTCATCACCAACCCCGACCACTACGCCGTGGCGCTGCGCTGGGACCCGGACAAGGAGGGCGCGCCGCGCATCATCGCGAAGGGCGCCGACCACATGGCCCAGCGCATCAAGGAGATCGCCAAGCAGAACGGGATTCCGATCGACCGCCGGGCCAGCCTCGCCCGCACGCTGCACAGCCTGCAGTTGAACGTGGAGATCCCCCCGGACCTGTACGCGGCGGTGATCGCCGTGCTTGAGTGGGCGGAGGAGGAGTCCGCGCTTGTGGGCCGAACGCCCAACTGGCTGCGGAAGCAGCAGGGCGCCGAGGAAGAGCCCCCCGAAGAGGCCTCCTGACCCCGTGCGGGCCGGTTTTCAGGCCCCGGAACCCCGGTTCCCGCGAGAATTCAAGCAGACGTGCAACGACGGGCGGGATCGAACGACAACTCCTGTGTCAGCCCCGGTGTTCCGGGGCACGAGCAAAGAACACCACTCA
>JBMOHX010000150.1:0-8885 GCA_049317625.1 Phycisphaerales bacterium | reverse complement strand
CCGTTGCACACGGGCACGCTGATCGAGCCGGACATCACCATCGACTGGCTGACGCTGGACGACAACGACGGCAACATCAACAACGGCACGCCCCACTACCAGCAGATCAACGCCGGGTTCACCGAGCACAACATGCCCGGCCCGACCGTGACGCTCCTCGACTTCGCGTTCCCCGATGGCCTCCCCAGCACCGCGATCCAGCCCAACGCCGCCGTCAACATCCGCGTGAACGTCATCGGCCTTTCCGCGGCACCGATCGACAACTCCGGCGTGCTGACCTACCGAATCGGCACGGGTGCCAACACCAGCATCCCGATGACCCGCACCGGCCCCAACGAGTACATCGCCACGCTCCCCGCGCAGCCGTGCGGCGCTCAGATCGCCTACTGGTTCTCCGCGCAGGCCGTGGGCGGCGGCGTCACCTCCAGCCCGGTGGGCGCCCCCGCGGTCACCTACGCCACCGTGACCGCCTCGGGTACCACCGTCCGGTTCTCCGACAACTTCAGCACCGACCGCGGCTGGGTTGCCTCCGAGGTGCCAACTGGCACCGGAACGCCCAGCGGCGGATTCGTCCGAGGGCCGCAGCTCGACACCAACGGAGCAGCCCCGACGACCGACTTCGACGGCTCCGGCCAGATGTTCTCGACCGACCCGCGCGCGGGTACGGGCCTGGGCTCGTTCGACGTCGACAACAACATCGTCACCGTCACCAGCCCCACGATGGATGCCTCCGGTGGCTCCGCGCAGATCTCCTACGCCCGCTGGCTCAGCAACAACAGAGGCAACAGCCCCGACGACGACCGCCTCCTCGTCGAGGTCTCCGGCAACAACGGCGGCTCCTGGATCACGCTCGAACAGGTCGGCCCCAACGGCGGCGCGGAGCAGCACGGCGGGTGGGTTCCCAAGACCTTCACCCTGCCCTTCAGCGTCTCAACCAATCAGTTCAAGATCCGCTTCACCACCAGCGACAACTTCGTCGTGTCGCCCGGAACCCAGAACCTGTCCAGCGTTCTCGAAGCCGCGGTCGACGCCGTTGAACTCCGCGTCCTCGGGTGCGCCGCACCCTCCTGCCCAGCCGACTGGAACGACGACGGCAGCGTCGACGGCGACGATGTCATCGCATTCTTCACCGGGTGGGACGCCGGCGACGCCGACTTCAACGGCGACGGAGGTACCGACGGCGACGACGTCATCGCGTTCTTCTCCCGTTGGGACACCGGCTGCTGAACCCCCCTCACCACGATCAGTCTTTCTCGTCCAGAACCGAAGGAATCATTACCCATGAACATGCTCAATCGATCCCTCGTCTCCCTGTCCGCCGCCGCCCTCTGCGCCTCCGTCGGCCTCGCCGCCTCCTCCGGCGTTGATCACGAGATCCCCGGGTCAACCCATGACGCCGCCGCGCTCACCCAACTGCTGAAGGCCGCTCCCGGCGTCCGCTTCCTCGAGATCGACGGCACGCTCAAGCGCGTCTACGGCCCCAACCTCTCCGCGGGCATGACCGGTCAGCAGTCGGCGCAGAACTTCATCAAGAGCTTCGTCTCCCTCTTCGGTGCATCGCCCGCTGAACTCGAAGCCTGGGCCCTCTGCCCCCACGGCGGCAACGCCATCCCACTCATGCCCGGCGACGACGGCGCGCCCAAGTTCACCCTCCACACCTTCCGCCAGGTGCTCGACGGCATCCCCGTCTACCGCTCCGACCTCCGCCTCCTCACCCGAAACACCCGCGCCAACGACCTCGTCTGGGTCGGCAACGCCCTCCGCCCCGTCGCTGGCATGGCCATCGACGCCGCGGCACGCGCCAACCCCAACACCAAGGCCGCCTTTGCCGCCACCGAGATCCTCCTGCCGGTGCTCGCGGGTGGCACGTTCTCGCAGCCCGAGCTGACCATCTTCGCCGGCGTCGACGCCGACAAGCCAGCGCCCCGCCTCGCGGTGGTCTTCACCGCCACCACCGCGGCCCAGCCTTGGGAGGCCGGTTACGGCAAGTGGGAAGTCGTCGCCGACGCGACGACCGGTGAGATCCTCTTCTCCGAGAGCCAGGTCCACGACGTCGACGTGTCGGGTCGGATCAGCGGCGTCGCCACCAACGGCATCCGCGCCGCCGAGTGCGATCCGGAGACCGACCAGGGCCTGCCCTACGCCCTTGTGACCATCGGTGCGCTCTCGGGGTATGCGAGCAGCACGGGCAACTACACGATGATCGGCGTGCCCGCCGGCAACTACACCGTCAGCGCCGGCCCCCGCGGCCGGTACTTCGACACGTACAACCCGACCGCGCTGGTCCCCAATACCACGGGCGCGGCCAACGTTCCCAACATCCAGCTCAACGCGGCGAACACGGACGAGACCGTCCGCGCCGGTGTCAACGCCTACCTCCAGGCCAATATCGTGCGCGACATGGTGGTCGCGGCCAGCCCCTCCTACCCGACCATCGCGGGCCAGTTCAACTTCCGGATCAACGTCGCGGTCGCGGGCACCTGCAACGCGTTCTACAACGGCACCTCGATCAACTTCTACAACGCGGGCGGCGGGTGCAACAACACCGCGTTCTACGACGTCGTCCACCACGAGTACGGCCACCACGTGGTCGCGACCGGCGGCTCGGGCCAGGGCCAGTACGGCGAGGGAATGGGCGACTGCATGGGTGTGATCATCTCCGACCAGCCGCTCCTGGGCATCGGGTTCCAGTCGTGCGGCAGCGGCATCCGCAACGCGTCCAACACGCTCCAATACCCGCAGGGTGCGGGCGTTGAGATCCATTCCGCCGGCCAGCTCATCTCGGCCTGCGTGTGGTCGACCCGGAACCAGCTCGTCACCGCGGGCGTGAGCGGGTACCAGACACTGCTGAAGCAGCTCTGCGTCAACTCGGTGCCTCTGCACTCGGGCACCACCATCGCTCCCGACATCACCGTCGACTGGCTCACCCTCGACGACACCGACGGCAACATCAACAACGGCACGCCGCACTACGCGCAGATCAACGCGGGCTTCACCGAGCACAACATGGACGGGCCGGCGCTGACTCTGGTCGACTTCGTCTTCCCCGATGGTCTGCTGGCCAGCTCGATCACGCCCAACACGCCCGCCACAATCCGCGTGAACGTCGTGGGGCTCTCCGGCGTCCCGGTGGACAACACCGGCGTGCTCACGTACCGCGTCGACGCCGGTTCGAACACCAGCGTCCCGATGACCCGCATCGCCGCCAATCAGTACATCGCCACGATCCCGCCGCAGGCGTGCGGCGCTCAGATCGCCTACTCGTTCTCCGCGCAGGCCGTCGGCGGCACGATCGGGTACAGCCCCGCGGGCGCTCCGGCCGTCGCGTACGCAACGGTCCCCTCGTCGGGCTCGACCGTTCGGTTCTCCGACAACTTCAACACCAACCTGGGCTGGGTCGCCGCCGAAACTCCGACCGGCGGCGGCACGGCCAGCGGGGCCTTCGCCCGCGGCCCGCAGCTCGATACCAACGGTGCCGCTCCCTCCGCGGACTTCGACGGCTCGGGTCAGATGTATTCCACCGACCCCCGCGCGGGTGCCGGTGTCGGCACGTACGACGTCGACAACAACACCGTCACGCTGACCAGCCCCACCATGGACGCCTCGGGCGGCCCGGCCCAGATCTCCTACGCGCGCTGGTTCAGCAACGACGCCGGCGCGAGCCCCGATGATGATCGTCTGCTCGTTCAGGTCTCGGGCAACAACGGTGCCTCCTGGCTCACCCTCGAGCAGGTCGGCCCCAACGGTGGCGAAGAACAGCACGGCGGCTGGTACCCCAAGACCTTCAGCATCCCCGCCGCGGCCGCGACGAACCAGTTCAAGATCCGTTTCACCACCAGCGACAACGTCGCGATCGCCCCCGCCACCTCCAACGCGGGCAGCATCACCGAGGTCGCGATCGACGCCGTTCAACTCCGCGTGCTCGCGTGCTCCACGCCGGGCTGCCCGGCCGACTGGAACAACGACAACGGCGTGGACGGTGACGACGTCATCGCGTTCTTTGCCGAGTGGGACGCCGGCAACGCCGACTTCAACGGCGACGGCGGCACCGACGGCGACGACGTGATCGCGTTCTTCGGGAACTGGGACGGCGGCTGCTGAGATTCACCGCAGGAAACACCATGAAACCATACATTCTTTCGATGCTCACGGCGCTCGCCGCCGCGGGAGCCTCCGCGCAGATCACCCGTTACACCCCACTCGAAGGCGAGACCTGCGGGTGCGGCAAGGCGCACGCGCTCATGCTCCGCGCCGCCGCGGGACTCCCGATCGGTGAGGGCACCTCCGCGCCCACCTACGGCGACCGCGAGGCCTTCGCCGACACCGACCTCATCAGCAACGACCTCGACTTCGAGATCGTTCCCTCCACCGGCTTCATCTCCGGCAGCAACACCATGGTCGTGGAATCCCGCGTGAGCGGGCTCACCCAGTTCACGGTGATGCTCCGCACCCAGTTCGCGGCTTCCGCCACGCTCAACGGATCCACCCCCGCGACCATCAGCGGCCCGCCCGCCAACAGCTACGCCCGCACCATCACCCTCGACCGGCCGTACAACGTCGGCGAACGATTCACCGTCCGCATCAACTACAGCGGCACCGCCGTCTCGCGCGGCTTCGGCTCGATCGAGTTCGGTTCCACCGGCGGAGGCGACCCGGTCATCGCCAGCCTCAGCGAGGCCTACTTCGCCGCGACCTGGTTCCCCGCGAAGGACGGGGATGTCTTCCAACCCGGCGACAACAGCGACAAGTCCACCTGGCGCATCGCCATCACCGCGCCGGACACTCTGCGTTCGGTGAGCAACGGTCTCCTCCTCGGTGTCGACACCCTCGCCGGCAACAAGAAGCGCTACCGCTGGCAGACCAACTACCCGATGTCGACCTACCTCGCCGCGTTCTGCTCCACCGTGTACAACACGTGGACGCTCAACTACACCTACCCGCTCGCGGGCGGCGGCACCGGCACGATGCCCGTCGAGTTCAACATCTACCCCGGCAGCGACAACCCCGGCAACCGCGCCGCCTGGGGCCGAGTCATCGACATGCTCCCCGCCTTCCGGGGCGTCTACGGCGAGTACCCATTCGTCAACGAGAAGTACGGGATCTACGAGTTCCCCTTCGGCGGCGGGATGGAGCACCAGACCAACACCGGTCAGGGCACGTTCAACGAGTCCGTCACCGCCCACGAACTCGCCCACCAGTGGTGGGGCGACGACGTGACTTGTAAGTACTGGAACGACATCTGGCTCAACGAAGGCTCCGCAAGCTACGGCGAAGCCCTCTGGGAAGAACGCAAGCCCGGCAGCTCCGGAACCCCCGCGCTCCACGCCGCCATGGCCGCTCGCCGGCCCGGCGCCGTCAACGACTCCGTCTACGTCTACAACGGCTCCATCGGCAACATGAACCGTATCTTCAGCAGCACCTTCACCTACCGCAAGGGCGGCTGGGTCCACCACATGCTCCGCCACGTCCTGGGCGACGCAACCTACTTCCAGGGTCTCGCCGATTACCGCGCCGCGTTCCGCGGCTCCGCGGCAACCACCGACGACTTCCGCTCAGTGATGTCCGACACCTCCGGCCGCGACCTCACCGAGTACTTCCAGCAGTGGGTGTACGGCGCGGGTGCACCCGAGTACGTGTACTCCTGGCAAGCCGCGACCATCAACGGCGCGCCGTACCTCCGCCTGCGCATCGACCAGACGCAGGACAACACCTGGGGCATCAACGGCGCGTTCAAGATGCCCGTTGATGTGCGCATCAACACCGCCTCGGGCTCGAACACCGCGGTGGTCAACAACACCCTCCGCTCGCAGTACTTCCTCGTCCCCGCGCCCGGCGCGGTCACGGGCATCGTGCTCGACGAGTTCGACTGGATCCTCAACACCGGCAAGTCCACGGTCGCGTACGTCGCCGGCCCGCCGAAGGTCGTCGCGGTGACGCCGGCGATCGGTTCGACCACCTCGTCCCCCGCCACCGTCTCGCAGGTGGTCGTGAACTTCTCCGACAACGTTGCCGCGGCCTCGGCGGCGTTCACCGTCACTGGGCCGGGCGGCGCTGTTCCCTTCACCTACGCCTACAACGCGGCGCAGCAGCGTGCCACGCTCACCTTCGCTTCGGCGCTCGCGCCCGGCGCGTACACCGTGAGCGTCGCGGCAACCGTCACCGCCAACGGGGCCCAGGCCCTCGACGGCGAGATCGGCGCTGCGCTCCCCTCCGGCAACGGTGCCGCGGGCGGCGCGGCGAGCTGGCAGTTCTCGATCGGCAACCCCTGCCCGGCTGATTACAACAACGACGGCTCGGTCGACGGCGACGATGTCATCGACTACTTCGCGGACTGGGACACCGGCATGATCAGCGCCGACTTCAACAACGACGGCGGAGTCGACGGCGACGACGTGATCGGGTTCTTCGGGCGTTGGGACAGCGGCTGCTGAGGCCCGTGGAGTCTCGGCATCGCGCTCGCCTGGCGCGGCCAAGCTTGCCGCCGCATGGCACAGCCCGGGGCTCAGAGCCCCGGGCACTTTGCGCCCTGGGAGGCCGAGCAAGTTACATAGCGGGCCCCGCATCGACATATCCTTGCGGAGTGGCCGGGGAACTCGGCAACGGAGGCTTACGATGCGCGCGATCACAGCAGTTCTCACGGTCGGCTCCGCCCTCTCTGCATGTGCGGGTTCGGCCTGGGCACAACTCTCCGACACGGTCCTTCGCCTCGAGGCCGGGTCGACCTTCGAGCAGGAGTACTGCCTCGGGCCGTGCACATGTCCGGGCCGGATTGAACGAGGAGCCTTGGCGGGCACGTACCGGCTGTCGTTCGTGACCATCGGGAACGTCTTCGACCTCTACGAGATCTCCGACATCAGTTGGGTCGCCCGCATCGGACAGGAGTCGCGCGTCATCACGGGCTCGGGCCTGTATTTCTACAGCGACATTGCCAACCTGCACCGCATCGAACTCGACCTGCTCGTGGGTGACGACCAGACACCGTGGCGGGTTGAGTCTGACAGCGATCCGCTCGGCAACGTCCGTCTCCCCTCGATCAACATCGGGTGCGATTCGGGCGTGGTGATCTGCTCGGAGGTCCGCCTCCAGATCCGCTCGTCCCCGATCTGCCGCGCCGATTTCAATCACGACGGTTCTGTCGACGGCGACGACACGATCGCCTACTTCGCGGCGTGGGAGGCGAACGACCCCGCGGCGGACTTCAACGCCGACGGCGGTGTCGACGGCGACGATGTCATCGCGTTCTTCGGGCGGTGGGATGGCGGGTGCTGACGCCGCGGCGGCGGCGGCGGCGGCGCAAATTGGCAAAGCGATAAAGCGAGAAGCGATAAATAAGAACGATGACCGCAGGATCTCGGTGTATTCACCCTGACAGGCACTTCGTGCCGCGGGGGCTCTGACGCGTGCGCCCGAACGACCTTACAGTCCCCTCGTGCACGACCTCCCGCCCGAATCGCTGACCATCTCGCCACCGGCGCGCGAATGGCGCTTGGGGAGCATCGGGGGCGGTTCGGCTTTCTCCGCTTCCGCGCTGGCCGCGTTCCGGTCGGAGCTCGGTTTGCCCCAAGGCCCTGCGATCCTCTCCGGTCACCAGGCCGAGATCTGGCACGCGGGCATTCTGGCGAAGTACTTCGCCGCGCTGGCCGCGGCACGACGGTTCGGCGCTTCAGCGGCGTGGATCGTGGTGGACCAGGACACCGGCACGCCCGAGGCTCTCCACTACCCGGGCACGGGGTGGTCGCGCCGGCGCTGGCAGATCGCCCCGACCGTGCGCGAGGATCTCCCGCTCGCACTGCGGGCCCCGATCCGTCCCGGCGCTCTGCCCACCGACGCGATCAGCCCTTGGACCACCGCGGCACTCGCGCGGGTGTCGAGCGTCCTCGCGCAGGGCGAGGGTGAGGCATCGCTCGCCGCGCAGTTCACCCAGGCGCTGCGGACGCTGCTGGGGCCGTCGGCGGAGTCTGTGTGCTTCATCCAGGCGAGCCGCGTGGCAACGACCTCGCTGTACCGCGAGTTCGTTGAGCGGATGCTCGCGGACCCGGCGCGGTGTGTGGAGGCCTACAACGCCGCGGCGGTCCGCCATCCGGAGGCCGGTATCAGGCCGCTGCGCACCACCAGCCCCATCGAGCTGCCCCTGTGGTTGGTCGCGCCGGAGTTGGGTCGGCCCGCGGCGACGACGCGGAGCGCGGCGGGTGCAACACTCCCGCGGGCGTTGACCATGACCGCGCTGATGCGCATGGCCGGGTGCGACCTCTTCATCCACGGTCTCGGCGGCGGCGCGTACGACAAGGTGACCGACGAGTGGATCGGCGCGTGGCTGGGTGCCGGCCTCGCGCCGACGGCGGTGGTCACGGCGACGCGCTACGCGCGCCCCGAAGACGCGGGCCCCGCGCCCGATCCCGTCGCGGCCTTCGACGCTCTGCGGCGCGCCCACCGCGCCCGCCACCACCCTGTTGAACTGGGGGACGCTGAAGCGGAGTCGCTGAAGCGGGCGCTGCTCTCTGAGGTCGGCGTCGCGAGCGGCCCCGCCAAGCGCACCGCGTACACGCGGATGCACGCGGTGCTGCGCGACTACCGCGAGCGCCACGCGCCGGAGCTGCACGACCTCGCCGCGCGCGGACGCGCGCTCTCTGGAGCTGCGAAGAAAGGCCGCGGCGGCGCCGATCGCACCTGGCCCTTTGTCTTCCTCTCCGATGCGCAGTTCGCGGCGCTGCGGAGCGAGATCGACTCGGCGTTCGACGCCGGGGGTGGAGCGTGACACAAGGCCTGACACGGCGCTCGTTGCTGCTCTTCGCAGCGGGCGCGCTGCTGACCGGCTGCAAGCGCCGCAAGGACCCCGCGCCCGACGGCCCGCGCGTGGTGGCGCTGAGCCCGGCGGTCGCGGTGAT
>JBMOHX010000149.1:0-8909 GCA_049317625.1 Phycisphaerales bacterium | reverse complement strand
GGTCCGCCCGCTGGCGTTCCGCGGCGGCGGGATCACCGAGAAGGCGGAGGGCCTCGTCGGCGATGGGATCCGCACCGCCCCAGTGCGGGATGAACTCCGGGACGATGCGCCGCCCTGCGATGACATTCGGAAGCGAGAAGAGCTTGGTGGAGAGCACCGCCCGCGCGGCGAGGAAGAAGAGCGGGTTGGCCTTCGTGTAGAAGACGACCATGGGCTTCAACTGCTTGGCGACCTGCAAAGTGACGGTGCCGCTCTTGACGAGGGCGATGGTGCACCAGCGGATGACGGCGTCGGTCTCTTGAACGACGATGGAAACGTCGGCTGGGAGACCGGCGGGGCGGGCGGCGACCAGCTGATCGATGAGGGCCTTCACGACGGCGTTGCCAGCGGCGATGACGCCTCGAGCCGCGGGGTGTTTCTGTTTGATGATGACAAAGGCGTCGAGGAGCAGGTCGAGGTGACGGCGGAGCTCGTCGGGGCGGGAGCCCGGCATCATCGCGATGCGGGGTTTGCCTTCGCCGAACTGCTCGGCGCGGTCGTCGAGGTGTTCGAGGTCGAGGGTTTTGTCGAAGAGCATGTGCCCGATGAAGCGGGCGGGGACGGTGCGCTTTTCGAAGAAGCGTTGCTCGAACGGGAGCAGGCAGAGGACCATGTCGGTCATGCGGCGGAGCTTATGGATACGCCAGCGGCCCCACGCCCAGATCTGAGGGGCCACGAGGTGGACGACCTTGTAGTTGTGCGACTTGGCGATCTCGCAGATCGGGAAGTTCGCGGCGGGCGAATCAACAGGGACGTGGGCGGAGATCGGGTTGCGGGCCATCCAGTCGGCGATGCGGGCGTTGATCCGCTGGTGCTCGCGGATTTTGGCGAGGCCGGGGACGCCCATGACCGCGTCGTCGCCGGTGCGTTCGACGATGGTGGCGCCCGCGCGTTCCATTTTGGGGCCGCCCCACGCGAACATCTCGAGATTGGGGTGGCGGCGGCGGAGTTCGGCGATGACTCCGGCCGCGTGATCGTCACCGCTCGGCTCGAACGCCGTGAAGAGCAGCCGACGGGGTGTGACGGCGGGTTCGGGCACGCGAGATGGAAGGACGGCGCGGCGGAGGAGTCAAACCGCGCGGGGACCGAATGCGGCTACAACCCGGCGGCGTTGAGCCAGAGGGAGGGCTTCGCCTCGAGCGCACCGGCGATCGCGACCAAGGATTCGAGGCTGGGGAGGTGGGTGCCGCGTTCAATGGAGCTGAGCTGGCTGACGCTGACAGAGGAGGCCTCCGAGAGGTCTTTCAAGGTCCAGCCTTTGTCGGTGCGGGCGAGGCGGATGTGCCGGCCGAGCTCGGCGCGGAGGCGGTCCTGGGGGCGTTGGCCCAGCGCGAGGTCTTTGACGGCCTGGCTGAGGGCGCGGCGGAGTTCGGCGGTTGAGAAGGGTTTGGCGATGTAGTCGAAGACGTCCTGTTTGAAGGTTTGGCGCATGCTGTCCATCGAGGGGTAGCCGGTGACGACGATGACGCACAGCTTCTGCCAACGTTTGCGGATGTCCTGGAGGACGGCATCGCCGGAATAGCGGCCCATTTTCATGTCGAGGAGGACGAGGTCGGGGAGGTGGGTGTCGCAGGCCGCGAAGAAGTCGTCGGGGACGGCGAAGGCGCGGACGTCGTGACCGTCGGCACGGAGTTCGCCGACGAGGTACTGGCGGAAGTCGTCGTCGTCATCGAGCGCGATGATCGAGAGACTGGGCCCCTTCCACTCCCCCGCTGCTGCTTCGTCGGCCATCACGCGTCTCCAATCTGCGGTTGCGTCGGCGAGCCCTCTGGGGTGTCGACGCGCGGGATCACGACTTCGAACACGGCACCGGTCGCGTCGGCGCGGTTGCGTGCGAGGATCAGCCCGCCGTGTTCACGGACAATCCCCTCCGCAACGGCGAGGCCCAGCCCGGTGCCACGAGAGTCTAACCGGGTGGAGGCGAAGGGCTCGAACAGCCGCGGGAGAATCGCGGGGTCGATGCCGGGGCCGTCGTCGATCACGCGCACGGCGACCCATTCGCGACCATCGCGTGTGGAGGTGCCCGCGATCAGGCGGACGCCTGGAGTCTCGGGGTCGCGTGGGGAGTGTGCCCTGGACTTGACGGCCTCGGCGGCGTTGCGGATGAGATTGACGAAGACCTGGACGAGGCGATCGGGGTCGCAGGCGAGGTCGAGATCGTCGCGAACGTCGAGGGTCACCGGGACGCCGGAGGTTTCGCGGTCGAGGGAGACGAGCGTCGCGGCTTCGCGGAGGATGACACCGACGCTGCTGGTCACCAGCCGCGGGGGGCGGGCACGGGCAAAGTCGAGGAGGCTTTCGCCGAGGCGTTCGATTCGGCCGACGACCCGCTTCATGAGCGCCGCCTGGGCGGGTTCGATGGTGCCGCCGTTCGCGTGGAGGCGTTCGGCGAGGCCCTTCACGACGGCGAGGGGGGTGTTGAGTTCGTGGGCGATGCCAGCGGACATCATGCCGAGGCTGGCGAGGCGATCGGCGTCGGCGAGGTTGCGGCGGGCGGACTCGAGGAGGTGGTTCTTGCGTTTGAGATCGTTCGCGACCTCTTCGAGCCGTTGGAGCGCGGCGGCGAGTTCCTTTCCCTGGGCGCGGAGCTTGAGGATGGAGTCGTTGCGGGACCGCATGATCTCGCCGAGTTCGTCGCTGGGGATGACGGAAGGATCGATGAGTTCCTCGTCGCGTCGGCCGTCCTGAACCGCGCGATCGGCCTCGAGCATGCGGCGGATCGGGGCGTAGACGTTGGTGGGGAGCACGAGGCCCTCGATCGCGACGGCGACGAGCGCGTAGACCGCGAGCAGAGCAATCAGCAGCATGATGTACAGCCGCGAGACGGCGCTGCGAGCGTCCCCGATGGTGACGGTCACCCCGATGTACCGCTCGGGACGCCCACCGGCCGCGGGGAGGTAGGCGACACCGAGCGGACCGATCGAATCGCTCCTGCCGAGCACGGCGCGGCCGGGGTTGGTGGTGGCGCGCGAGACCGTGGGTCCGTCGAGGCCAAGTTCTTCCGCCGAACCGGAGCTGACCCGGACCTGTGGGGGGAGGCTCGGCTCCATTGCACCGGCCTGGATCGGAGGTTCGAGCTCGGCGAGGCGCGGGAGCAGGGCATCGAGGAGGAGCTTGGCCTCGTCGAGTTCGGCGCCGAGGACCACCTCGGCGATCGCTGGGCGAAGCGCGAGGAGGAGGACCGCGCCGAGCGCGAGGGAGAAGGCGGTGTGGAGAACGATGAGCTTCTTGCGGATGCGCATGCCCGAAAGCACGCCGCCGGTAGGAACGACTCGCTTGAGGAAAAGCGGCCGGCGGTCGATGCGCGGAGGGGCGTCATCGTCGGCGGCCGAGCCGAGGCGAACGGCCACCGGCTTCTCCGCATCGGGCTCCGGGCTAGACTCGTTTCGTGCCACCGCCCTCAAGGTATCCCAGCCGTCAGAACCGCGACGACCGCCCACGCCCGGACCAGCGACCCAGGGGAGGCCCGCGCGGGGGGGCACCCGGCGGAGGGCGCGGGGGTCCGAGCGCCGCGCCCCGAACACCCGGAGACCTCGCGCGGCACGCGGCGTACTACCGCCTCGCGGAGCAGGCCGAGGTGTTCCCGGTCCTCAGCTTCGAGGGGCCGCGGACGGAGCAACGTCCTGCCTTGGACGCCGCGTTTGCGCACGCGATTTACGACGCGGTGCTGCGGCGGTGGTTTACGTTGGAGTACGTGGTCCGCGGGCTGCTGCAGGGCAACTACGACGAACTCGAGCCTCCGCTGAAAGCCGCGTTGCTCGCCGGGGCGGCCCAGCTCCTGCTGCTGGACCGCGTGCCGCAGCATGCGGCGGTGAACGAAACGGTCTCGTGGGCGAAGTGGGCTACGAATCCGGGGGCGGGCGGGCTGGTGAACGCGGTGTTGCGGAAGATCATCGAGGAGCTGCTCGGAGGGCAGCCTCGCCGAGTTGAGCCAACATGGGGAGACCGCCGGGACGCGATCCCGTTGGCGGACGGCACGGCGCTGAACATCGGACGGGCGCGACTGCCGGAGGATCCGGTGGAGCGGCTGGCGGTGGCGACGAGCCATCCGCGCGCGATCCTGAACCGGTGGGCGACGCAGTACGGGGCGGAGACGGCGGCGAAGGTGGCGCTGCACGATCTGCTGAGCCCGCCGACGGTGCTGAACATCGGCGCGACGCCGCCCGAGTCGGTCGGGTGCGTGCCGCACCGGGCACCAAACCACGGCGTGTTCATGGGGACGCGCGAGGAGTTGACGGCGGTGCTGGCCGCGAACCCCACGGTCTGGGCCCAAGACCCCGCATCCTCCGCGGCGGTGGAGTCTGTGGCGGGGATGACCCCGAATCTCGTGATCGACGTGTGCGCCGGGCAGGGGACAAAGACGCGGCAACTGGCGCGGACTTTCCCGCGTGCGCGGATCATGGCGAGCGACACGGACCAGGTACGGCTGGAGCGGCTGAAAGAAGCCGCGGCGTACGAGCCTCGGATTTCGGTGATCGATCCGGTCTCCATGGGCCGGTTGCAGACGGGGACCGCGGATCTGGTCTTGCTGGATGTGCCCTGCTCGAACACCGGGGTACTGGCTCGACGGGTGGAGGCGAGGTACCGGTTTGATGCGCCGCAGTTGGAGCGGATGGCGACGACGCAGCGGACGATCTTCGCGAACGCGATGCGGCTGCTGAAGCCCGGCGGAGCGATCTTGTACGCGACGTGCAGCCTGGAGCGCGAGGAGAACGAGGCGATCGTGGATGCCGCGAGGGAGTCCGGGCAGTATGAGCCAGAGCGGGTCAGGCGGGCGCTGCCGACCGGGTTGCCGGGGGATGGGGCGGCCGAGTACGCGGATGGGGCATTTTCGGCGGTCCTGGTCCAGCGGCAGGCGGAGGCCCGCGGGGGTCGGTCGAGTCGCAAGCGGACTTGAAGCCTGGGACGGGGTACACTCCCCCCTCAGCGATCCGGCTCTGGGATCGGGGGAGGGAACGCAGTTCCTCGCTCCGACGTCCGGACTCGTCATGGCGCGTTCAGCGCCGCGGAGAGAATGCTTCCATGAACCTGCTCGACATCTTGAGCCTCGATTGCATCCGAGCCCCGTTGGTGGCGACGGAAAAGCGTGCGGTGATCAACGAGCTCGTCGACCTGCTGGCGGGGGCGAACCGGGTTCAGGACGCCGCGGGGCTGAAGGATGCGGTGTGGACGAGGGAGCAAACGCGAACGACCGGGATCGGGGTGGGTCTGGCGATTCCGCACGGCAAGTCCGCGGGGATGACCTCTCTGGCGATGGCGATCGGGAAGCCTTCGAAGCCGATCGACTTCGAGGCGATCGACGGGCAGCCTGTGCGGCTTGTGATCCTGCTCGCGAGCCCGCCCGACCGGACGGGAGACCATATTCAGGCCTTGGCTCGGATCAGCCGGCTGATGACGATGGACGAGTTCCGCGAGCGGATTTACTCGGCGACGAGCCCCGCGGAGATCTACGACCTGCTGAAGTCGCAGGAGCGGCCGGCCTGAGCGGGCCGCGCGTGTGATCGGAGGCCACGATGCCAACGCCGCCGGCGGGTGATTCGGGCGAGGCGCTGCCACAGGCCGACGGTGTGTTCGCGCCGATCCAGCAGATCAACGAGTATCTCAAAGAAGTGACGGAAGGGCTGGCGTTGCCCGCGTCGTTGACCGACGCGATGCTGTACTCGCTGCTGGCACCCGGGAAGCGGCTGCGACCGGTGCTGACGTGGCACGCGTGCGCGGCGTGCGGGGGACGGGCGGAATGGGCTTTACCCGCCGCGGCCGCTGTCGAGTTCATCCACACCTTCAGCCTCGTCCACGACGACCTCCCGGCGCTGGACAACGACGACCTGCGCCGGGGTCGGCCGACGCTTCACAAGCACGCGAGCGAGGCGATGGCGATTCTCGCTGGCGACGCGATGCTCTCCGCGGCGTTCAAGATCCTCATCGAGCGGGCACCCGGGCCCGCGGCGGGGGGGCTGATCCGGGAACTGTCCGAGGCGACGACGGAAATGATCGCGGGGCAGGTGTACGACACCCTGGGGGGGCCGACGGACGCCAAGGGGCCTTTGGACGCGCTGATCGCGATCCACTCGCGGAAGACGGGGGCGCTCATCCGGGCCGCGGCGAGGATGGGCGCAATCTCAGCTGGAAGCGCGGGGCGGACGGCGTTCGAGTGCGAGCGGGACCTGGAGGCGATCACGGAGTACGGCGAGGCGATCGGGCTGGCGTTTCAGGCGGTGGACGACCTGTTGGACGTCACGCAGACGACGAGCCAGCTCGGCAAAACTTCTGGGAAGGACCAGGAGCAGGGCAAGCAGACGTACCCGTCGGTGTTGGGGGTCGAGCGGACTCGGGAGGAGATTGCCCGACTGCGCGAGGAGGCGACCCGGGCGCTGAAGGTACTCGGACCGGCGGGGGCGCCGCTGGAGGCGATCGCCGGGTTCATTTGCGACCGGACTCGGTAAGACGGCGCGAACGAAGTTCGGGCTGCGGCGTAGGATTGCGGAACGCGCCGGCGGGCGTCACACGCACCAAGGAAGGTCCCGACGTGGGCAACTCGATCCTGAGCAGTCTGAAATCCCCGAAGGAACTGAAGAGCTACTCGCAGGGGCAGCTCGAGCAGCTGGCGGGGGAGATTCGGCACGAGATCTGCACGCGGGTGGGGGCATCGGGGGGCCACCTGGCGCCGAACCTCGGCGTTGTGGAGCTGACGCTGGCGCTGCACAGCGTCTTCGACTTCGCCTTTGACCGGTTGCTGTTTGACGTGGGCCACCAGTGCTACCCGCACAAGTTGCTGACGGGGCGGCTTCCGCTTTTCGCGAACCTGCGCACGCGGGAGGGAATGGCGGGGTTCCCGGAGCCGCGGGAGAGCGAGTACGACCTGTTCAGCGTTGGGCACGCGGGGACGGGGATCTCGACGGCCGTGGGGATGGCGCGGGGTGACACACTCTCGAAGCAGGCCTACTGCCCCGAGACGAACCCGACCGGGCGGCGCGTGGTGACGCTGATCGGCGACGCGTCGATCGTGAACGGCGTCGCGATGGAGGGGCTGAACAATGCGGGGACGCTGAAGCGGCAGTTCCTCGTGGTGCTCAACGACAACGGGATGTCGATCAGCAAGCCGCAAGGTGCGCTCGCGCACCACTTTGATCGCCTGCGTGTCTCGCACTTCTACGCGGACCTCAAGCGTTCGGCGAAGGAAGTGCTGAAGCAGTTGCCGGGAGGATCGCTGATCCGTGAGGCGTACCACCGCGCGGGCGAGGCCACCAAGGCGATGGTGAACGAGGGCGGGTGGTTCGAGCACTTCGGGTTGCTGACCGTTGGCCCGATCGATGGGCACGACTTCAGGACGCTGATCGATTTCCTGCGCGAAGCCCGCGACCTCGATCGCCCGATGGTGCTGCACGTGAAGACCGTCAAGGGGAAGGGGTACGACTTCTCGGAAAAGGACTCGAGCAAGTTCCATTCGCCCAGCCCTTTCCGCGTCGACGGGTGCCGAGTTGAGCTCAAGAGCGACGGCCGCTCGTTCACGACCGCGTTCGCGGATGCGATGATCGATCTGATGGAGCGGGACGCGAAGGTCGTCACGTGCACCGCGGCGATGCCGGATGGCACAGGGTTGAACAAGGTGCTGCCGAAGTTCCCCGACCGCTGCTGGGACGTGGGGATCTGCGAGTCTCACGCGCTGGACATGATGGCGGGGCTGGCCAAGACCGGGTTCAAGCCGTTCCTCGCTGTGTACTCGACGTTCTTCCAGCGTGCCTTCGACCAGGCGTTCCAGGAGGCTTCACTCCAGGGGCTGCCGGTGCGATTGTGCCTGGACAGGGCCGGGCTGGTCGGCGGCGACGGCGCCGTCCACCACGGGTTCTGCGACATCAGCCTGCTCCGAACACTGCCGAACGCGGTGATCACCGCGGCGATCGACGAGCCTTCGCTCCGGGCTGCGCTGGAGTTCATGCGGAGCTACGAGGACGGGGTCTCGGCGGTGCGGTACCCGCGGGACACCGTCTCGGAACGGTTCCTCTCCCACTGCCCGCCGTTCGAACTCGGTCGGGCTCGTCAGTTGACCCCCATCGGCGCGGTGGACCGGCCGGACGTCGCGGTGCTGGCGTTTGGTACGCCGGCGCTCGATGCGTGCGCGGTCGCCGACGAGTTGGGCTCCGAGGTACGGGTGGCGGTGTACGACGCCAGGTTCGCGAAGCCGGTGGACTCCGACCTCATCCGGCTGTTGCTCGAGAGCGGCACTCCGGTCGTGACGGTCGAGGACCATGGGCGGATCGGCGGCTTTGGATCGGCGGTGATCGAAGCGGCGCACGCGATGCGGCTGGACGCGACTGGGATCACCGTGCTGGGAATGCCGGACAGTTGGATCTACCAGAATCCGCGTGCCAAGCAGCTCGCCGAGGCGGGGATCGACGCCGCGGGGATCCGCGAGGCTGTGAGGAATGCCGCGAAGGGTCGTCCGCCCGCGGAAAGTTCCGTCCAAACCCGTGACCGGGCGGCGCGGTAGACTTCTGCCGTCATGCCGCGATCTTCGCTCCTTCTCGTGAACGCGGACAAGTCCGAGGCACTGGCCGCGGCTGCGGAGGTGCGTGCACTGATCACCCGTTACGGGCGGCTGGCCGGCGAGTTGCCGGCGGATGAATCGGCGGTGCCCGACGAGGCTCGCGGCGCGGACCTGATCGTGGTGCTCGGGGGCGACGGCACGCTGCTGAGCCAATCGCGTCGCTTCCTGGACTTGGGCATTCCGATTCTCGGCGTGAACTTCGGGCGTGTCGGGTTCATGGCGGAGTTCGACCTGCAGGCGCTGAACGCGCAGGCCTCGGTGCTGTTCGGGGACGCGGAGCTGCGGACGCACAACTACGGGCTGATCGCCGCGGAGCTGGTCCGGC
>JBMOHX010000148.1:0-9122 GCA_049317625.1 Phycisphaerales bacterium | reverse complement strand
GTGTGTCGCGGGTCGCGGCTTACTTCACGCGGAGGAGTTCCTCGATGGCCGCCAGGCGGCTTTCGAGGTCGCTGACTTTGTCCTTGAGCGACGCGTTCTCGTCCGAGACGCGGGCGAGCGTGGAGGCGTGGCGGTTCAGGACGTGCTGGGCGGCCTGCTGGTTCACGCCGATCGCCGTGTTCACGAAGCCGACCGGCTTGCCGTGGGAGGATTCCCACGCCCGGCCCACGAGACGCTTGAGGTGGTCGAGTTCGAGCGCGTCGGGCGAGACGGCGACCGCGGAGCCGTCGTTCAGGCCGGAGGCGACGATGTAGTCTCCGGCGTTCACTTCGCCGCGGACGACGACGGGAACCTGGCCCATGAACGCGACCTTTTCCATGCGGGAGACGTCGCCGTTGTTGGGCTGATTGCCCAGGACGATGGGAGCGCGGGAGATGACCATGACCTGCTCGGCGCCGGCGGTGACCTTGGAGACCTTGCCGCCGCGGACGCCGACGACCTGGCCCCACTTGATGTTCTCGCTCGCGTCGGCGCGTTCGAGGTATTCGGCGTAGTCAGCGCCCTTGGAGCCGTAGGTCACGCCGCCGTCCTTCTCGGCCTGAACCGCGGCCTCCATGACCGCACCGTAAGGGCCGGCCAACTGGAGGGACAGAAGCACCTCGAGGGAGTTGGACTCCAGACCCCAGCGGACAAGCGGGTCCAACTGCGCCCGGCTGGGCGCGTCGACCAAGATGGGCGGGTTTCCGATGGTGATGGGGCTTCCAGTGACCGAGGGAAGGGCACCGCCGGATTGGGAGTAAATGGGTGGACGTCCGGGGTTCCAGTTGACGCCGTTCATGACCTGGATGCCGCCAACGTTGATGTACCTTGGCGTCAGGCTCGGCAACTCAGACGTCTGTGTGAGTACGAGAGATGGCAAGCTTCCCGGACTGAACCACGTGTTGGGGCTGTTCAACGTAATGTTCGAGCGAAGGTTCAACGAGGGCACGGGAGGAGCCGAAACCCAGTCGCCGCTCTGCAAGTCGAAGCCCTCGATGCGGCCGGTGACGGTGCCCGTGGCGTTGTAGAAGGTCACGAAGTTGTTTTCGCGGTTGGTGTCGGTCTTGTTGATCTTGATCGCGATGCCGTCGGCGTTGTTGCCGCCGGTGTTCTCGAAGAGTGCGACGTGGTTGCCCGAGAGAGTGCCGTTGGCGCGGACGATGAAGTTGCCCGTGCCGTCATCCAGCAGGTTGCGGTAGATCGGGGCGCCACCGGTGTTGGTGGTGGAGCCGACGCGGCCGTCCGCCGACATCGAGAAGAAGGCGCGACGGTCGAGCGTCGCGATCTGTCCCACCGTCGCGGCAGTCGGGTTGTACATGCCCAGGTGCAGAGTGCCGAAGGAGTTCCACATCACGCCGCCGATGGCGTCGTTGATGTTGCGAACGCGGATGCCCGCATCAGGGCCGGCGACCTCGAAAAGATCAAAGCCCTCGGCGGGCCGTGTGCCCGCACCCGGGAACGCGGTGCCAACTCCCACGGCGCCGTTGGGGGCGATCGTCATGCGAGCGGCCCCGGCCGAGGTGTCGAGGAAGAGCAGCTTACCGGCGCCCTCGCCGTTGGCCGAGCCTGTGGAGATCAAGGAGTACTCACGTCCCCCGGTCGTCGTGTTGCTCAAGGTCGCCCAGGTGCCGGCGGTCGATGTCGAATCCAGCCGCAACGCGAACTGGTTGCTGCCCGCAACGTGGAGGCGGGTCGACGATGGGGTGATGCCGATGCCCACGGATCCGTTAAAGATGTTGTTCTGGGTGAACGTTTGGTTGTTGCGGTTGAGCAGGGCCACGTTGGACGAGAGTTGACTGTCCGTAATCACTCCGGTGTAGGCGGCAGCGGTGACATTCGTGAGCTGCGAGCCGTTGCCGGAGAATGTACCGGAGAACGAGTTGGAGGGGTTGCTGAAGGTCTTCAGGCCCGTCACCGTCTGGGCCGAGGTCGACGTCATGACGTTGTTGCTGCTGATGAACGCGGGAGAGAGACTACCCGTGAGGCCGACGGCGTCCATCGAAAGCGAGCGACCTGCGATCGCGGCGAAGGGTGCCTGCGTCAAGCGCTGGCGGGGGAAGAGCGTGGTGAAGGTCGTCTGACCGGGCGCCTTGACCGCGATCTCCAGCCACCGCTGCTCGTCGCCGTTGCCGTAAGCGCCGGCGCCGAACTCCAGGCCCGAGACGGTGAACTGGCCGCGGGCGAAAGTGACGGGGAAGATCCGTTCGGTGTTGTTGACCCATGTGCCGGCTGCGGCCAGGGAGTAGAGGCGGAACTTGACTTCGCCCGCGCCGTTGAGGGGGACGCCGGCGGGATCAGTGGCCTCACCCTGATAGGTAAACGCGGAGCCGCCGCCCGAGGACTGCGCCGAAGCGGTCGAGACCCCAAGAAGCCCACCCGCGGCGATCGCCAGCGCTAGTGCATGAATGCGTTTCATCATCGTTCTCCGGCCGCGTCGCGGCAAAGCCTTCAGCAAGGGGCGGAACTCCCAACCCCTCGAGTCATGACGTGGTGCAGCTGAATCAGGACCTCATCCTGACGCGATGCTCCTCGTTGATGGACTCTTCCAACCCACCAGTTGCTGTTTGACCCGGTTGCCTTCGGGTACCGGGCAAGAACAGGCAGAGAGGCCACGCCTCCCCAGCAAGGAGCGGGAGAACGCGCATCAACCGTCGCGAATTTTTGAGTATGGCTCAGTCGGAGCGGGCGACCACGCCTTGCTCGGCCCGATCCGCCAGAACCGGGGAGGCGGCGTGCGAGCCTGCGGTGGCTGTGGTGTGCCGCTCAGCGTGCCGCCGCGGTCGCCGCCTTATCCCGATCCGCCTGATCCGCCCGCGGCTGCTGCGCCAGCAGCTCAACCACCTCGGGTTCCTTCGCCTTGAGCATCGGGTACGCCGCGAGCCAGAGGGCGTCCACCAAATCGCCCTCGCGTCGGGCGGGGGCGTCGAGCCTGCGGAAGAGCGAGATCACCATTCTGCTCTCCGACCGCCGGAACGCCGGGAGGAGCGCGGCGCGCGCGACTTCGGGGGTGATCCGCGCGGGCTGGCGCTCTTCGAGAGCACGCACGAGCTTGACGATGTCCTCGTCGCGCCCCAGCAGCGTCATCTCGCCGATTGCTTCCGCGAACTTGTTCTCGGTGAGCAGCTCGCGGAGCGAACCTCCGAGTTCGACAGCGCCCTTCAGCGGAAGCGGTTCATCCACGGACGCCCGCACCTCCCCGAACGTCAGAAGCGGATCGCCGATCGAGGCCGTCTTCCACACCGGGCCGCTGTCCAACCGAGCCGCGACGAAGAACGGCGCGCCCGAGACGATGCGCTGCGCCAGCAACGGTGTCGGCACGAACGCCCGCAAGAACGGCTCATCGACGGAGCCGAAGTACGCGTACGCGCCGCGCTCGAGCCACCGCCCGGCGATCGTCGAGCGGTCGTCGGGTTGCTGGGCGGACCACGAGTGCACGATGTGCACCGCCGCGGGCAGGTCCAGCATCGGGATGTCGCCGCTGCGGCACTGGCCCGGCTGGAGGTCGAAGAAGTTGTTGTTCCCCTTGGTTGTGATCATCACCAGACCCGCCGACACCGGGCGCGAAACCCGCGTTCTCCAATCGCTCGCGCTCTGGGCCGGGGCGTCCATCGTCTCCACGAGCAGCCCCCCGGCCTTCAGTGTGTGGCCGGCCTTGGTGCCGTCGTACTCGGCCCAATCGCCGGTGGACTCGTAGCCATCGAAGACCCAGGCCGACCGTGGTTCCAGAAAGAGCGAGCACATCGCGCGGTACGCCGCCGCGGCCGCGTCGCCGGGGATCTGCCCGCACCAGGCCCAGCGCTGCTTGGCCTTTGGGCCGTCGACGTGCCGGCCCACGAGGTCGGTGAGCGCGAGCCGCTCCTTCGTGTTTCCGGGGTCGAACTTCACCGGCACGTTGAGCGCGAGAGTGACCGCGTCGAGGTCGTCGCCGATGTCGTCCCACGAGTAGCCGCTCGACTTCGCGGCCGATTCCACGCCCGCCGCGAAAGCCGCCGCGCCATCTGTGTTGTACGCGCCGCCGAAGCTCTTGGACGCGACGATAAAACTCAGCGGTTGCGCACGTCCCGCGGCCAGCGCGAGCCCCGCCGTCCACGCGGGATCGCCCGTGCCCACGAGCACGATCCCCGCCGGCGTGTGGTTCAGTTCCTTGAAGCGTGCGATGATCGCGGCGTCGTCGCTGGGCGGGGTGGTCATACCCAACGCACTCCCGAGCGCGGATCGCAGTTCGCCGGGGCCGCACCTCGCGAAGCTCGCCTCGCCCACGCCGCGCGGCTTGGCGTCCGCCGTCGCGTCAGAGGTCCATCGGGCCACGCGCGCGGGCTTGAACGCGCGGACGAACCTCGCGATGTGCTCGCGTGAAGCGCGGTCTCCCAGGTCGATGAGCACGGGGAACTTCCGCGCCGGGGTCCACGACGCGATCGCGTCGACGTACGACTTCGCGTCGGTCACGATCACCACTTCGCCGATGGGCTTCCACGAGGCGAGCTGCTGGCGCACCCGCTCGCCGAGCCGGAGCTGCGGTGGCTGCTGCGGCTTTGGCTCGGGCTGGGCGCCCGCGACAACAGCCGCGCCCGCGATCAGACAACAGAGCATCGTGTGCATTGGTGATGGTAGGAACCGCGTGGTCCTAGTCGGGATCGAGCCAGTAACCGCTGCGAACGCCACCGTCGCGGAGAACCTCGGCCCAGCAGGCCCCCCGCTCGGAGGTGCTCAGCCACGCGCGCGACGCGTGGATGCTCTCCCAGCGGGGGTCGTTCGCCCGCGAAGGTCCGGAGGATTGCAGCACCACCGCGGGGTCCAGCGAGGCGACCCACGCGATCGCCGCGGGGCGTGCGGATCCGTGGTGAGGCGCTTCCATGATGAGCGGCGGGCGAGCCGTGTTCCCCGAAGCCACCGCCGCGATCGCTTGGTCCTGCGCATCCCCGCAGAGCAGCGCGGCGTCGCGGCCGATCCCCGGGGTCACCACGCGAGCGATGATCGAGTGGTCGTTGTCGTTCGCGAAGTCCGCGCCGGGCGCGGGGGCGATCACGCGGAGCTCGCACCCGCCGAGCGCCAGCACGTCCCCCGCGCGGATCGGCTCGCACCGCACGCCGCGGGCTTCGAGGGCCGCAAGCAGTGCCGCGGCGGTACCTCCGGGCTGTTCGCGCGCCTGCGAGAAGAATCGCTCCCCCACCAGCACGCGCTCAACGCCCAGGCCCTGCGCGACCTCCGGCATCAGTCCGAAGTGGTCGATGTCCGGGTGGCTCACCACCGCGAGCGGTACGCGCCACGCCCCCATTGCGCGGCAGGCCCGCACGAGTTCCTCCGGGTCGATGCCACCGAGCGCACCGCAATCCCAGAGCACCGCGCGGCCGCCGCTGCGCACCAGCATGCACGTACCATCGCCGACATCGAGCGCGTCGATGCGCACCGCGACCGCTCTGCCCGGGCCTTGCGACGCGACCGTTGCGACGCCCAGCCATGCCGCCAGCACCACGCCGCCACAGAGCACCAGGCCCGGACGCACGGTCCGCACCATCGCCGCCACCACGAACACCGTTGCTGCCGCGGTCCACAGCGCGCCAACGGGCGGTCCCGTCACCGTCGCCCCCGGTATAGATTCGAGCAGGCGTACCGACCACAGCACAAGGTCGGCCATCGCCGCGAGCACTCCCGAACTCAGCGCGGCTCCTCCCGGGAAGCACAGGCCGATCAGCAGTGCGCCGTACGCGACGAAGAGCAGGACCGCCACCAAAGGCGAAACGATCACGGTGGCGAGCGCCGCGATGGGCGTGAAGACTCCGATCCGCAGCAACACGAGCGGCGCGGAAGCCGCCGTGCACAGGAGCGAAGCCGAGACCGATCCGCGCACGCCGGCGATCAGCTCGCCCCACAATGTTCGCGGGCGGGGCGAGAGGCCGCGGATCGGTGGCGGGAAGAGGCGGTCGTGGAAGGTGGGCCCTGCCCACAGCAGGAGCGCCGTGAGCCCCGCGCTCAACTGGAACCCGAGCGACCAGAGGTCCAGCGGGCGCCAGACGAGCAGGCCGATCACCACCCAAATCAAGACGGTCACGCGGTCGTACCGGCGCCCGGTCCATTCCACGCCGGTCAGCATGATCGCCATGCATACCGCGCGCACCACCGGCGCCGAGGGCGCCGCGAGCGCGAGGTACGCGATGAGCGCCGCGCCGACGGCCGCCTGCTGCGTGGCGCCCCGCTCCCCGAACAACCGCACGCCCCAAGAGAGGAACGCCGCGAGGATCACGATGTGAAAGCCGGAGATCGAGAGCACGTGCGCGAGCCCCGTCCGCGCGAAGGCATCCCGCACCTCCTCGTGGGCCGGGTCGTACTCGCCGAGCAGGAGCGCACCCAGGAGCGCCCGCCGCTCCCCGCGCGAGTCGCCCGCCGCGAGGTCCAGCACCCGACCCGCGCGGTCCTTGAGTTGTTGCGAGAGGCTGCGCCCGAGCGCGACTGCCGCGTCCATCCCGCGAGCGGGCTCGGCGTGCGAGAGAAGCGATCCGTCGCTGGTGGTCAGAAACCCGGACATCCCTGACTGGGCCGCCGTGAGTCGGCGGTCCGGCTCGCCCGGGTTGCGCGGTCCCCGAACGGGCGCGAAGACCCCGGTGACGCGCACGCGACCTCCGACGGCGATGCGCGGCGTCTCCGGGCCTGCTACACGCACCCAAAGCCCGCCGGTCGCGTCAGACCATCCGCCCTCGCGGAGCGCCCGATCCACGCGGAGCTCGAAGCGGTGCGCGGGTTCTTGCCGCGCGAAGGCGCCGAAGCTCCCGCGCGGTGGTTCGGTCCGGCGCGGCGGCGTGGTGACCATCCCTTCCACCGTGATGATCGCTCGCGGGGAGTTGCCCGCGAGCACGGCAACGTCATCGCCCGATCGCTCGTGCCACCGGATCGACGCCCATCCCCAGGCGCCGAGGGTCGCCGCGAGTGTCAGCAGCAACCGTGCGCGGCCCCATCGTTGCGTGGAGGCGGCGAAGACGAGCGCAACGGCGGCCATGAGCGGCACCGCACCGGGCAACGGCACCCAGAGCCGCGCGAGCGCCAGTCCGGACGCGAAGGCTGTGAACGCGACGACCGCGCGGCCGCGGGCTTGGGCGACCGGATCAGAGCCGAGATTCGGGGCATCGACGTGCACGGCGCGACAGACTCGCGGGCCGTGCGGTGTTTGTCAAGTGCGCGATCACTCGCCGGCGGCGATGATGTCATCGAACGCGGAGCCGACATCGATCGAAGTCGGACCCGCGCCGCTGCGGCGAACCCCATTGCCGCCCGAGGTGGGGGAGTAGAAGTTAATGCCGTACGCGATCCATCCCGATGACGGGCCGGACTCGAGCACCACCTTTGAGGTCGAGTCGAACTGGCTGAAGTACGCCCCGTCGCGCCCCGCGGCGTGGATCACGAAGGACCCGCGGACCTGGGCCGGGAGCACGTCCACCAGTGGAGTGGTATCAGAAGCGATGGTGGAGGCCACCGGCGAGTTCGGGTTGCCCAGGAACGCCATCATGGAGTCCAGAAGGTGGGTGCTGTTCCATTCGCCCAGCATCGATTTGCCCCCGGTACCGCCCTGGTTCACCGCGAGCGTGCCGGTGGGTCCCGCGTCCGCGGCAAGGAAGGCCGCGTTCTGATTCCAGTAGAACCGGGAGGGGGTGGGACCGCCGCTTCGGAGCGCGACGACGTCGTCGATGCTCTCGACTTCGTCGGTGACGAGGGAGTTCTTGGACCAGAACAGAATCGGTTGCCCGGCGCGGTCGACCAACTCCGGGAGCCTCTCGTGTGCGCTGCTGCCGCCCGACGCTCCGAGTCGGCTGCCACCTTCCAACCCGTCTTGCTTCTTGAAGGACCTTCCGGAGGGCGCCAAGTAGCCCTTTCCGCTGCCGATCAAGTCGAGGTCCACCACCACGTTGCGATCGGCTTGGGTGTACGGTCCCACAACGATCTCGTTCTCGGCATCGCGGGCTGTGGCAGGGGCCCGGTTGATGACGCCGCCTTCGAGTTCGAGCATCGCGTTCTGCATGCCGGAGAACCCGCGGGTCTCGTTGTCTGCCTGGCCCATCTCAACGGGGCTGAAGACTCCCGGGACGCGACGGTTGTCGATCTGGAAGGCCGAGACTGCGTTCTGGATCTGCGAGACCAACGCCCGGTTGTCCGCGTTCTTCGCGGCGTCGCGCACCCGGCCGACCGCGGGGATCACCAGCGCGATGATCACGCCGATGATCGCGATGACCACGAGCAACTCGATGAGGCTAAAGGCGCGCGGCTTGGCGAGGCTCATGCGGACACTCCTGTTCGTGGGTTGCGAGCGGCGCACGCTTCCCTTCGGCGTCAATCCCATACGTACCGAGTTGCCCCGATGTTCCCATGGGCAGCTCCGGGCACTCGAGAATCGAGTTCCCTCAGAGGATACCCGCTCTCTCGCCGGGGCGTTCCACCCAATGCGCAACTCCGGTGCCCCGACACGTGGACTTTAGTCCGCCGAGGGTCTCCGGTGAGGGCGGACACGGGTCGTGTCAGGGGGCCTCCCCGGCCGGCGCGCCGTCGGGTCGGTATTTGCATAAGCTTTTTGTCTTGGCAACGACCCACCACCAGCACGCCGGACCCACGCCTCGACAGATCACCGAGGCGGTCGCTCATCTCAAGGCCGGTCGCCTGATCATCATGCCGACCGAGACGGTCTATGGGCTCGCAGCCATGGCCACGATCCCTGCTGCGCTCGAAGCGCTTCGGGCCATGCCCCGACCCGGTTCCGCGCAGCGGCCGGTTGGGCAACCCTTCACTTGGCACGCACCGTCGGCGGCTCGGGTCGCTTCGGCGATGGCCATCCGTCACCCCCTCCACATGAGGGTCCTGGACCAGCTTCAGCCGGGCCCGGTGCGGCTGCTCTTCCCGAAAGGCTCCGCGGCGGCGGCCATCTCGTCCGGGCTCGGGGTCGCGCCCGGCAGCATCGACGCGGGCGGCGAGTTTGGCGTTCGGGTACCGGATGCGCCGGTGGCCCGGGCAGTGCTCGAAGCCGCGGGGGGCGTCGTCGTCGCCGAGCGGATTTCGGCATTCGGGCTTGGAGACGGGCGGACGCTGCCGGCGGACACCGGCCG
>JBMOHX010000147.1:0-9131 GCA_049317625.1 Phycisphaerales bacterium | reverse complement strand
GCGATCCCGCCGGTATTCGGGACCTTGCGTTTCGACATCTTGACCTGGCCCGGGATGGGATCGCTATCCAGGGCTCCGACCCGGTGGCTCGCGCGCAGGACCACCGCCGCCGCGGGCCATGAGACCAGCAGCGCGAGGGGGACGAGCGCGAGGGAGAGCCAGATCATTCTGCGCAATATACCAGCAGTGTTACGCGGGGCGGCGGCTTCGGAAGATCGCCCAGAGCGCGGTGAAGAGGCCGATCACGATGGCGCCCATGAGGAACACGCGGCGGGGCCAAGCTCCCAGGATGTCCACCGCGGTCGGGCGTTCGGTCTTGACGTTTCCGACGAAGCCATAGTTGGCGTCGATCACCATGTCGAGCGCGAACATGGACGAGACCCAGGCGGTCGAGACGGCGATGACGATTAGGAGATCTTTCAGTGTGGGTCGGTACTTGCGGACGATCACCTGGTAGAACGCTGTTGCGACGATCACGAGGTGGAGGGCCCAGAAGAGCCAGAAGCGCTGCGTCGGGAACGGGTCGGTCAGCACGGGAGTTACAAACGCCTGGCTCGAGAGGCCGATGCCCCAGAAGAAGATGAGGGAGGCGAAGATCCGCCGGTGTGCCATGAGCGAGAGCGGGGCGACGATGCAGGCGATGTCGCAGAGCTCGAGCGGCATCGATTTCTTGAGGTCGAAGTTCGCGGGAGCGAGCCAGTAGATCCACGACCAGACGTTGACCGCCACGCCGATCCACCCCCATACGCGCGCGACCGAATGCTCCGTCCCTCGTCGACGCGCCGAGAGCCCGAGCGCGATGAGCACAACCGTGAGCGCTGCGCACACCGCGAAGGTGAGGCCGTGCTCGAGGGTGAAGGCGTGGAACTCTCTGGTCTCACCGGCCATCAGCCCCCGGTCCCTTTCTGAGCGGTGCGGTCGTGGCGCAGCTGCCCGCACGCCGCGGCGATGTCGCGTCCGCGGCTGGCGCGGATGTGGACGTTGATGTGTTTCTCGCGGAGCACGTTCTGGAACGCGAGCACCTCGTCTGATCGGGGGCGTTCGAAGGGCATGCCTTTGACTTCGTTGTAGCGGATGAGGTTGACGTTGGCGCGGAGGGTCTTGGCGACCTGGGCGAGTTCGAGCGCGTTCGCGGGGGAATCGTTGACGCCCTTGAGCAGGGTGTATTCGAGCGTGATCTCGCGGCCGGTCTTCTGGAACCAGCGTTGGCACGACGCGAGGAGGTCTTTGATTGTGGTGTACTCAGCCCACGGGATGAGTTTTCGGCGGATCTCGTCGTTGGGGGCGTGGAGCGAGAGCGCGAGGGTGACGGGGAGGTCGAGCTGCTCCGCGAGTTTCTCGATGGCTTTGGGGAGACCGACGGTCGAGATGGTGATCTTGCGAGCGGAGATGCCCAAGCCCCAGAGGGCCGCGATGGTGCGCACAGCGGGCACGACAGCCTGCAAGTTGCTGAGTGGTTCACCCATGCCCATGAACACCACGTTGGTGATGCGGCGGACGTCCGGGAGGCGGCCCAGTCGCCATACTTGTTCAACGATGCGGCCCGCGGAAAGGTTTCCATCGAGTCCACCGACGCCCGAAGCACAGAACCGGCAGCCCACGGGGCAGCCGATCTGCGAGCTGACGCAGGCGGTGTGGCGTGAGGGCTCGCCGGTTTCTTCCTGGGCTTGCGATGGGATCATCACGCACTCGGTCTGGCGCGCGGTATCGCCGGCCGAGCGGCTGACGTTGAGCAACGGGAGCTTGAGCGGGTTGTGCGCGGGGGAATCGTCGGCCGGGGCGGCGGTGGGGGCGTCGCCGTCCTGCCACTCGATGAGCAGCTTCTGGGTCCCGTCGCTGGCGATCTGGTGCGCGACGGCCTCGCCGGAGAGGAATGTCATCTCGGCACCGAGTTTGTCGCGGTCGAGCTTCGAGAGGTTGGACATTTTCGCCGGGTCGCCGACGCCCTTTTCGTACACCCATTCGAGGATCTGCTTCGCGCGGAACGCGGGCATGCGGTTGGAGTCGCACCACTCGGAAAGGGATTCCGGGGTGTGCGAGAAGAAGTGGTTCGTTGGGTGCTTCATGGATGTGCTGTCAAACCGAGCGGCCGCGGACGGTCAAAGGGGTCGCTCCGTACTGGGACTGGGTGATGACCGGCGCCGCGACCTTGATGGTGCGTTCGTCGGGATCGATCCCGCGTTCGCGGAGCATTCGTTTCAGCGTTACGGGGAGCCCGAACTCGATGTCCTCCTCGAAAACCGTGCGCTGCTCGAGCTCCCCGCCGAAGCGTTCGAGAAGAGCGCGGCAGATCGCCGCGACCAGGTCCTCTGGTGCCGAAGCGCCGGCCGTGAGCAGGACACGCTCGCGACCTGTGGGGAACCACGCGAAGTCGACCTCCGAGAGATCGTCCACGCGGAAGGCTCTGGCGCCGGCGTTTGCCGCGATCTCTGTGAGGCGGACGCTGTTGCTGCTGTTGCGGCTGCCGACCACGAGCACCAGGTCACAGTCGGGCGCGATGGTGCGGACCGCGTGCTGGCGGTTCGTGGTGGCGTAGCAGATGTCGCTGCTGGGTGGTTCTTTGATGGAAGGGAAGGCCGACTTGAGTGCCCGGATGATCACGCCGGCGTCGTCGGTCGAGAGGGTGGTCTGGGTGAGGTAGACAAGGCGCTCGGGGTCGCGGATCTGGAGTTGCGGGATGTCCTCAGGCGATTCGACGACCTGGGTTGCTTCGGGTGCTTCGCCAGCCGTGCCGACAATCTCTTGGTGATTGCGGTGACCGACGAGGAGGATCTGGTACCCCTGTCGCGCGTAGCGCACCGCTTCGGAGTGCACCTTGGTCACGAGCGGGCAGGTGGCGTCGATCGCGGTCAGCCGGCGCGCTTTGGCGTTCGCCCGGACTTCGGGGCTGACGCCGTGCGCGGAGAAGACCACGATCTCGCCTTCGGGGACCTCGTTGAGGTCGTCGACGAAGCGGACGCCTTTGCTGGTGAATCTCCCGACCACGTGCTTGTTGTGCACGATCTCGTGGTACACGTACACCGGGACATCCGGGAAGAGACCGACCACCTGATCGACGACGTCGATGGCCATCTGCACGCCGGCGCAGAATCCGCGGGGGTTGACGAGGATGATCCTCATAAGGTGCCGGAGACTTTACTCGGCGGATCGGGGAAGGGTTCGCGGCGGGTGTTCGGGCGGGGTCAGGTGTTCGGCACCGGATTGCGGGCTTCTCGTCACGGCCGGCGACGGGACGACCGATGACCCTATCATTGGGCTTACGGTATGAGTGCGCGACGACCTTTCAACACGGCTCCGACTTTTTGGAACGGCCTCGCGCTGCTGGTGGTGGTCGCGTTCGCGTGGAAGGCTTCCTTCGCGGAGATCGGCCCGGCCGAGACTCGCCCTGATCGGATCGGCGACCGGCTCGGCGACCGGGCGGTCGTGCAGCGGTCGCAGTGGGAGTCTCGCCGCGCGAGGGCGCGTCAGAAGGAGCAGCCCGCCGCGGTCTCGGCCGCGATGGTTCGGGCCCGGCGTCTGGGTTCGATCGAGCCTCGGGCTTCTGGCGCGAACGCCCCGGTGATCGAGATGCTCGGGGAGCGGCTTTTGTCGCTTCCGCCCCCTGGACGCTGAGCCTTCGGTTTATCAGCGTTTCACTCAACAGAATCCATCACACGACAACCGCGGCGATCGCCGCGAGTTCACAAGCCGCGCGGCGGGTCCGCCGCGGCGGCGATACCGGGAAGACAATCCATGGCAGAGCAGGGAATTCCGATCATCGGGCCGATCCTCAACCGCATCATCGGATCGCGGAATGATCGGTTCGTCAAGAAGTACACGCAGCGGGTGCAGGCGATCAACGCGCTGGAGAAGGGGCTCCGCGAGGTCACCGATGCGCAGCTGCGGTCGAAGCTCGGCGAGTTCCGCGAGCGGCTGGACAAGGGGACGAAGGCTGACGACCTGATGGTCGAGGCGTTCGCGGTCGCCCGCGAGGCGATGGACCGTGCGGTCGGGATCCGCGGGGTGTTCAACCCGCGGTTCAACTTCGATCCGTCGCTGCTGAAGCCCGAGGGGCGTGCGATGTACGACCGCTTGCGGGCCGAGATGGACGCGATGCCGGTTCTGATTCCGCGGACCTTCGTGCCGCGCCAGGATGCGGTGATGCCCCCTCCCGACGCGGTGCGTGACGAGACGGGGGAGTGGCTCGGGTGCCAGGAGATGATCCCCGGGTGGATGCGGTTGGACATCCCGGCGGAGTTCTACCAGGCGATCCGCGAGATCTACCCCGAGAGCCGGCCTCCGTTCAGGGCCCGGCCGTTCGACGTGCAGTTGATCGGCGGGATGGTGCTGACGCAGGGCAAGATCGCCGAGATGCGGACGGGCGAAGGCAAGACCATCGTCGCGCCGCTGGCGACGTACCTGGCCTGCATCGAGCGGCTGCGCGTGCACGTGGTGACGGTGAACGACTACCTTGTGCAGCGTGACCGCGACTGGACGTTCCCGTTCTTCCGGGCGCTGGGCCTGACGATCGGCGCGATCCACCCGCAGCACATGCAGAACGAGGACGTCAAGCGGCTGATGTACCGCTGCGACGTGGTGTACGGCACCACGAGCGAGTTCGGCTTCGACTATCTGCGCGACAACATGAAGGACAACGAGGAGCAGCAGGTCCAGAAGAAGCGGCACTTCGCGATCGTGGACGAAGTCGACTCGACGCTGATCGACGAGGCCCGCACGCCGCTGATCATCTCGGGGCAGGCGCACGATCAAGAGCCGCGGTACGACCTCGCCGATCAGCTCGCGAGGCACCTGGTCGGGAAGCAGAAGCCGTGGACCGATGCGGAGGAACGCGTCGAGAAGTGCCGCATGCGGATCAAGGGGCTCGAGGGGGACATTCGCCAAGCCCGCGACAAGAACAAGGTCCCCGAGATGCAGAATCAACTCGCCGAGTCCAAGGCGCAGTTGCCGAAGCTGGAGGCCGAGCGCGACCGCAACACCCAGTACTTCGAGGTGAAGCTGGAGCGCAAGCAGGCGCACCTTACGCACGAGGGTGTCAGCGAGGCGCAGCGGGTTGCGCAGGTGGGGTCGTTCTACGTCGACGAGAACATCGATCTGCCGCACTTGCTCGAGCAGTCGCTGCGTGCGCACACGGTGTACGAGCTCGACAAGGACTACGTGGTCATGAACGTCCCGGACCAGTCGAGCGGGCGTAACGAGCCGGGCATCGTCATCGTCGACTCGAATACGGGCCGCCCGATGATCGGCCGCCAGTGGTCCGACGGTTTGCACCAGGCCATCGAGTGCAAAGAGAAGGTCAGGATCAAGCAGGAGACGCAGACGGTCGCGACGATCACGATCCAGAACTTCTTCAAGATGTACAAGCGCCTGGCGGGCATGACGGGCACCGCCGACACCGAAGCGCAGGAGTTCCACGACATCTACGGCCTGGACGTGGTGGCCATCCCGACGAACAAGCCGGTGGTCCGGCGCGACTTCGACGACATGGTCTTCCTCACCGCCAAGGACAAGTGGACCTTCATCACCGACGAGATCAAGGCCTTCCACGACGCGGGTCGGCCGGTGCTGGTCGGCACGACGAGCGTTGAGAAGAGCGAGTCGCTCAGCAAACTGCTGATGCGGAACCACTCGATCCGCCACGAGGTCCTCAACGCGAAGCAGCACGACCGCGAGGCGAACATCGTCGAGAGCGCGGGCCAGCTCGGCGCGGTCATGATCGCGACCAACATGGCCGGCCGCGGCACGGACATCAAGCTCGGCAAGTTCACCCGCGAGCAGCTCCTTGATCACTGGCTCAAGCGCAACATCGCGCCGGGCACGCTCACCGTGCAGGCCACCGACCAAGAGCTCCGGGAGCAGATCTATGTGAAGATCGCGCCGAACGAGCTGGGCGTAAACCGGCGCGAGCTCGAGGGGCTTCCCTTCGCCGAGCTCGAGCTGCGTCTCCTGCGCCACTGGGCGAACAAGCACACGTGGGAGTCTCCCAAGGCCATCGAGAAGATGAAGCCTGACGAGCTCCGCGAGGCCCTCGACGCCTCCGGCCGCTTCCTGTTGCACCGCGTCCGCTGGTTCAAGGACATCGAGGACATGGGCGGCCTGCACGTCGTCGGTACCGAGCGGCACGAGGCACGCCGCATCGACAACCAGCTCCGCGGCCGCGCCGGTCGCCAGGGCGACAAGGGCTCGTCGAGGTTCTTCGTCGGCCTCGAAGACGATCTCATGCGGATGTTCTCCGGCGAGACCACGATGAAGGTGCTCGCGAGCCTCGGCATGAAGGAGGGTGACGCGATCGAGCACCCGATGCTCAGCAAGAGCGTCGAGCGTGCCCAGAAGAAGGTCGAAGAACGCAACTTCCACTACCGCAAGACGGTGCTCGAGTACGACGAAATCATGGAGCACCAGCGCCAGAGCTTCTACGGCATGCGTCAGCGCGTCATCGAGGGCCGCGACGTGAAGGGCCTCATCCTCTCCTTCATCACCTCCACTGTGGACGACGCAGTCGCCGAGTACCTCGAACCCGACTACCCGGCCAAGTGCTGCGCCGAGTACGCGGGCGCGCGGCTCGAATGCTCAATCTCTGCCGACCGTCTCCGCGGCCGCGAGCAGAACGAGATGGAGAAGGTCATCGCCGACGAGGCCAAGTACGAGATGCGGCAGACCATCGATGTCACGCTCGGCGAGTACATCCCCGCCGAGGGGGTCGACAAGGCTGTTGACTTCGATGCCGCCGGTCTCGCCCGCTGGGCGAAGAACCGGTTCGGCGTGGAACTCACCGAGAAGGACCTGGGCGCCGGCACCGCGGAGGAACGCCGCCGCATCCAGACCGTGCTCGCCCAGGCAGCGACCGAGGCCATCGAGCGCTGCGATCTCAGCGGGCTCGCCCAGTTCCTTGTTCCCAACTACGGCGCCGCGCAGCTCGCCAAGTGGGTGGACGACAAGCTCAGCCTCGAAGTCGCCGCGGAAGAGATCGTCAAGGCCAGCAAGGAAGACGCTGAAGACGATGTCAACCCGGTGACCAAGCTGCTGATGCGCAAGGTGAGCGAGGCGTACGAGAAGCGGGAGGTCGAGTACCCCGTCGACTTTGCGATGCAGGCGACCAAGCAGATGTCGCAGGTGTCGCGCCAGGACGCGGCCGCCCAGCTCATCAGTTGGGCGAACACCCGTTACAACCTCGGCTGGAACAACGAGATCTTCAAGAAGACTCCGGGGCAGGTCCGCGAGGAGCTTCTCATCGCGGCTCGCTCCTTCTTCAAGGAGAACAAGATCGAGCAGGAGATCAAGGTCGCCCTCAAGACCACGACCGACGACGAACTCGATGCGCACTTCCGCACCCGCTTCGGCCGGCCGCTCCCCGAAACCATGCGTCACGTGCAGCCCTACGAGCGTGAGGACAAGATCCGCGCCCGTGTCGAGAGCATCCTCCGTTCGGAACTCCTTCAGTTCGAGCGCACCGTGGTGCTGAAGACCGCGGACGATTCCTGGCGCAACCATCTCTACGCGATGGACCAGCTCCGAGACTCCATCAACTACCGCGCGTTCAGCCAGAGCGATCCGCGCATCGAGTACAAGCGAGAGGGCTCCCGCATGTTCAACGACATGCTTCAGGAGATCCGCGGGCAGGTCACGGAGTACGTGTTCAAGGCGAAGCTGACGCCCGCGCCCCCGCCTCAGATGGCCCGCGCGATGCCCCCGCGAGCCCCGGCCGCGGGACCGATGATCTCCGGCGGCATCACGGGACCTGGCCTCGGCGGTCTGCCGATGGCGTGACCGTCAGCGGTCGATGCGATTGATTGATCGGACACGGAGCCAACTGATGGCTCCTGTGCCCGTGCGCGTGCCCCGCACCACGACGGGTTCGCCGGCGAAGGGCGCGGCGAGCTGGGAGACGGGGCTGCGACCAGACTCGTCGGTGAGGACGAGGTACTCGGTGCTGCCGTTGGCGGTCGTGACGAGCACGGGCGGGATGCCGTTGCCGATGCAGAGGGCGGCGCACGCCTTGTGGCCTTTGCCCTCGCCTGGCTTCATGGCACCGAGGTAGCACTTGTAGTCGACGATCTCGCCTCTGAGGGACACCTCGCCGCGGTCGATCGGCGAGGGCGCAAGGCCGGCGGGCTGTGCTCCGATGGTCGCTGCGTTCGGCTCGGGCGCGAGCTCGAGGATGCGACGACCGTCGCGCGTGATCGCCCAGCCGCGGCAGGTTCCCGAGCCATCGCCGAGGAGTCGAATGCGTTCCTGGGCCCCCTTCTTCCCGGCCTCGACGAGGAAGACAGTGGTGCCGTCGTCGAGCGTGATGTGGGGGTATGGGGACGCGGCGATGTCTCCGCTGAGCGTGACCTCGTGCCCTGTGTCCCAAACGCCGTTGCCGCCGTCGCGGAGCGTTGCGCCGAGCGTGGCCGCCGTGATCGCAAGCGCACCGAGCACAAGCACGCACGCCGCGACGACGGCCCTGCGATACGTCCCGGGGACGGGGAGATATCCAACGTAGAAGTCGTCGGGTTGGGTGCTCATGCTCGATCTCCGCCATCGGGGATCCGCGCGGGTTCGAGGGGGGTTCCGGGCGGTTTGGGCGTGGGGTTCACCTCGACACGGCTCCCGCGGATCCGAACCTCGTACGTGGGGATGCGCTCGGTGAATGGTGGGGGGGACTGGCCGCAGTCGGGCAGGTACTGGTAGCCGTGCCAGGGGCAGGTGATGCAGCCGTCCACGATCTTGCCCTCGCCCAACGGTCCGCCTTGATGCACGCAGGTGTTCGACACTGCGGAGACGCGGTCGCCGTAGCGGAAGACCGCGATGCTCGGCTGCTCACCGAACCGCACGACCTTTGGGCGGCAGTCGGAGAGTTCGCTGACGGCGCAGGCGTCGAGCCACTGGTCCGCGGCGACTTCGCGCGCTTCGTGCCGGAACTGCCGGAGGGATCTGTGTGCCGCGGCGATGTGCAGGCCGCCGACGACCGCGACGCCCGCGCCCAGGAGGAGCGGGGGCAGTCGACTCGGTTCGGATTGCAGCACGCCGAGCAGCACGTGCAACACGAGGAGGGTGTATGCCGCGTACACGCTCATGTGGAGCCACTTCCACGTGGTGGGCCCGAGGTTCTTGAGCCAGAAGTCGTGGCTTGTCGCTGCCATGACGAAGAG
>JBMOHX010000146.1:0-9153 GCA_049317625.1 Phycisphaerales bacterium | reverse complement strand
CCGGAACTCGTAAGCCCCTTGCGTCTTGACCTCGAACGAGGCGGTGACGACGGCGACAAAGTCGTCCTCGAACCCGCCGAAATCGGTCTTGGAGCTCAGGTCGAGCCTGGCACACAGCACGTCGGCGTTGGCGGATTGATCCGGCGCGGGCTCGCGGACCGCGTCGAGCCCCGCGGGTTCCTGATAGACGCGTACGCGGCAGCCGGGCAGTGGCTCGGCATCGACGGCTCCGGCGTTGGAAGCCAGCGCGAAAGCAAGCATTCCCGCCGCACCGATTGCACGAAGTTTCATGGCGTGACTCCTTGTTGAGCGCACAGCGTACCATCCCGCGTGGACCCCGACGACGATGTCTGTCTGTGCTTTCATGTCTCCCTCCGGAAGATCCGCGCGTACCTGGCCCGGGAGAACCCGCCGGTGGCCTCGCTGATCTCCGAGTGCCTCTCCGCGGGAACCGGGTGCATGTGGTGCGTGCCGTTCCTCAAGCACCTCCACGCCCAGCACGCGAGGGGCGAGCAGCCGGACATGCGGCTCTCTCCGGAACAGTACATCAAGGCCAGGGCCGATTACCGCGTCACCGGCGATCGCGATCGCTCGGTCGTGGACGGCGCGTGACCGTGCGCGGTCGCAGGATGTAGATGATGTACCCGACCTCGGGCTCCATCGTGTCGACGCCGTGCTCGTCGACTGTTGCGACGATCTCGAGCTCCGACTTCCCCAGGAGTTCGCGCCACTGGGCCACGTCGTACGAGCGAAGGCCGTAGGAGGAGTCGATGTGCTCTTCGACGCCGCGCGTGGTGACGGTGAGGTGGCTGATCACCCGTTCCACCCGCGCCGCATTGCCGTTGCGACCGAACGCGGGGATGTAGTTGATCAGCTGCGATACCGTCGTCCCGGCGCGGGTTCCGTGCCACACGTCCTCCGTCGCCGGCTCTCTCCCGTACGAGCACATGCTCAGCCCCACCGCGTAGACGCCCCCGGGTGCGAGGCTCCGGGCCACGCACGCGAAATGCCCGAGCATCGCGGCATCCGAGGCAACGTGCCGGATGGTGTTGATCGTGTTGAACGCGAAGTGCGCCTTGGGGAGCCGTCGTCCCTCCGTGAAGTCTCGCATGTCCGCGACGAAGTACCGCGACAGTTCGGCGACTCCCTCCTGCTTCGCCTGCTCGATCGCGTACTTCACCATCGGTTCGCTCAGGTCGAACCCGACGGTCCGAACCCCGCGCTTCGCGGCCGCCCTGAGGTAACGGCCCGAGCCGCACGCCGGCTCCAGCCACACGGGCTCCTCGACCGAACCGACGAAGCGATCCTGGATCTGCGCCAACCCCGCGACCTCCGTCGCGGTCCCGGGCGTGTGCAGGATGTCGTAGTAGTGCGGAATCGAATAGATATCGACGTTCGCCATGGGCCACACGGTAGCGCGCCGGTGCTCCGCGGCGGGCGAACAATACGGGCCGACAAGGAGCCCCCCATGCGACATCAGGACCACCTCGCCGCCTCGATCCTCGACTGCAAGCCGCTGATGCTCCGGTACCTCGCCGGCTTCACCGACTCGAACCGAACGACCCAGGGGCCGCTGCTGCCCAACCATGTCGCGTGGACGCTCGGCCACTGCGCGGTGACGATGCACCGCGCGTCGGAGAAGCTCGACGGGCGCCCGATGCCGGAGTCCGACTTCGTCCCCGGCCCGCGCGGGGACGCCAACCGCTTCGGAGGGGAGAGCGTCGCCTTCAACTCCAAGCCCGTCGGTGAACCTTCGATGTACCCCACACTCGCCAGGTCCGTCGCCATCTACGAAGCAGCCTGCGACCGTCTCGCGGCGGCCGCCAAGGGCGCTGACGAGGCGGCGCTCAACCGGCAGGTCGCCTGGGGCACCGGCCAGAGCACGCCCGCCGCGCTCATGACACGGATGGTCTTCCACAACGGGATGCACTGCGGCCAGATCGCCGACCTTCGGCGGGCGCTCGAGATGAAATCGATCTTCGCGTGACCAGCGTCAGCCGCCGATGATGTTGACGCCGCAGTCGACGTACAGCGTCTCCCCGGTGACCGCGCGGGAGAGATCGGAAACCAGCCAGACCGCGGCGTCGCCGACCTCAGCCCCGTCGACGTTCCGCCTCAGGGGGGACTTCTCTTCGACGAGCTTGGCGACATCGTCGGCCCCGCCCACCGCTGAGCTCGCGAGCGTGCGGAGATACCCGCCTGAGATCAGGTTCACGCGGATCTTGTCTGGCCCGAGCTCGTTGGCCATGTACCGCCCGGTGGCCTCGAGCGCGGCCTTGGCGACGCCCATGACGTTGTACCCGGGGATCACCTTCTCGGCCCCGTAGTACGACATCCCCAGGATGCTCCCGCCGGTGCGGGCCATCATGGGCCGGGCGCGGGCGGCGAGGGCCAGGAGCGTGTACGACGAGATGTCGATCGCCTGGAGATAGGCGGCTCGGGTGGTGCTGAGGAACGACCCGATGCGCAGGAACTCTCGCTCCGCGTAGGCGATCGAGTGGATCAGGAAGTCCATGCGGTCGAAGGACTCGGCGTACTTCGCGAAGACCGCGTCGATGTCCTCGTCCTTGGCCGCGTCCATCGACGCCACCCACGGGTCGGCGATGCCGATCTCCGCGATGGCGCGCCGGCACCGGAACTCGTTCCGCTCGCCGGGCAGGTGCGTGAAGGCGCACCGTGCGCCGTGCGCGTGGAGGCTCTTGGCGATGTGCCACGCGTACGAGCGCTCGTTCGCGATCCCCACGATCAGTCCGGTCTTTCCCGCAAGCAAGCTCATCACAGTGTCTCCGTTGCATCCGCCGGAAGGGCGACCTTCACAGCGCGCCGATTCTCCGCAGGTCTGCTACCGGCTCGTCGAACGAGCAGCTCCCGAAACTCAGGGCGAAGCTCTCGCGCACCAGCGCCAAGTCCGTCACCTCGATCATGTGCCGCCCGCAGCACACCACGTCCTCGCTGAACTTGAAGCCCGAGGGGTCCTCGATCGACAGGATCTCCCGCACCGTGTCCGGTCCGCAGTGCTTGGACTTCAGAATCGCCGCCGCGAGGAACAGGTTCAAAAACCCGTGCATCGTGCACGAGGCGCTGTCCTTCTCGTACGTCAGGCGGTAGTTTCCGCGGCAGGGGTGGTGCAGGCCGGCGGTCGCCTTGAACGGCACGTCCGCCGCGTCGCACGCCAGCAGGAACGCCCCCACCTCATCCACCGTGGGGAACGCGCCGCCAACGACACCGCCGGTCCTGATCTTCGCACCAGAGGAGTTGCCCGCCAGCGCCGCGATGAATCCGCGACAGTCGGTGGTCACCGGGAACTCGAAGAACGGGAAGAGCCCCTCGGGGATGACGTCCAGCGCCGCGTCGATCTCGCTCGCGTCGGTAGCCTTCATCTCCATCATGTCCACCATCGCGCGCCCGTTCTCTTCGTGCGAGTGGTGCTCGTTGAAGCGATCGATCGTGTCCAGACACTCTTCCAGATCACCGTCGATCAGGGCGGTGATCCGCCACCGCTCACCCTGCGTGCTCTGCTCGCGATACCCGCTCCGCGCGAACGTGCCCGGCAGCAGCGGCGCGGCGGCCCCGCTCATCTCGCGGAGTCGCGAGCACGGACACACAAACCGCCCCAGCATCCACTCGTGCTCGCCCGCCCGCGCATGGGCGTACGCCTCCACGGCCGGTCCCATGTCCAGCTTGGCCGGAGGGAACAGCCCCGCGTAGTCGATCAGGCTCGAGAGAAGCGTGCGGGCGGTGCCCGTCATGGCTGGAGCTCCGCGCCGCCACGGAAGGGCGACCCGTTCACCCTCGCGATCCACAACTGACTGCTCGGCTTTGGCTCGCCCTCGATCGCCGGTCCGCGCTGGCTGGTCCAGATCATGAACTGGCCGTCCGCCGTGAACGCGGGGAGCACGTCCGCGCCGCTCGCGTGCGTCACGCGCGCTCTACGCAACCCCGTTACCGCGGCCGATCCGCTCTCGCGGGCCGCCGCGAGCTTCGCGGGATCCAGATCCAACGCGAAGACCTCGTAGTTGTCATGCCCCGCTTCGCTCGACGCGTACACGAGGTACTCGCCGCTGGGGTGGAAGAACGGGCACCAGTTGACGTGCTCGTTCTCGGTGAGGGAGTACTCGAACTCGATGCCCTCGGGCTCGCCGCTGCCGTTGAACTTCACGTCGGCCATGTAGATCTGCAGCAGGTCGTTGCCCTTGCGATCGGAACGGAAGCAGATCCGCTTGCCGTCCGGTGACCAGAACGGGCCGCCGTCGTACCCCTTGGCACCCACCAGCAGGGTGTGGGTCTGCTTCTGTGTGTCGTAGACGTAGATGTTCGCGTCAGGCTTGTAAGGAGCGTCCGCTGCGAGGTCCTTCGGACGGTCCTCGACGTGGGAATACAGCACGTATCGACCGTCCGGCGAGTAGCTGCACTCGGCGTCGTAGTTGGGGCGTGAGAACATCGGCTTCAGTTCGTTCGCTCCGTCGACCTTCACGCCGCGGGAGGCCGCGAGCTCCGGAACGATCCGCGAACAGACTTCCATCTCCGACGGGAACATCCACACGTACTTGCGCGTCCCCACCTGAAAGCCTGATTTCTGCTCGTCCGCGGGCCGCCCCAGGGTCGAGCCCAGCAACACGATCTCCGGGTGCTTGGGGTGGAACCAGCCGCAGGTGTTGGCGCTCCCCGCGGGGCTCACCCGCACCGCGGCACCGAACGAGGGCAGATCGCCGAGCGTGCAGGGGGCGACGTACATCGCATAGAAGGGGTCGACTTCCGCACCGGACTCCGGCACCGCCACCGCCTGGAAAATCACCCACGAACCATCCGGGCTGAAGTACGACTCGCCCGCCTTGACGAAGTGCGCCCGAGAAGTCACTTGGGTCTGATCGGTCAAGTAGGGAGCTTCCAGCGTGGCCCAATCCAGCGGCGCCGGCTTGGGTGCGCCCGCATCCTGCGCGTGTGGCTGAGCGAGAGCGGGCGCGGCCAGAGCTGCCAGAATGAGGACCTGTCGCATGCCGCATTGTTGGAGGCATCTTGGATTGAAGACGGGTCCGGCCTGAAAAGTATGGAATCCCCGCAAAAGAGCGGGAAGCCGCGGTGCCCGTTCGATCTGCGCGGACTTGTTCACCGCGCCAGCCGGAACCGGCTCCCCTCGCGCACCACCCGCCCCATGATCTCCAGCAGCGTCAACTGCCCGCGCACCGCGGCGGGCGGGGCCTCCGTCCTGTCGATCAGCTCGTCCGCCGTCAGCGGTTCACGCAGCGCGGCCATGACCGATTCCCCCACCGGATCCGCGTTGACTCCCGCCGGCAGGGTTCGCTCCACCGGAGGGAATCGCTCCGCGTGTGTGCCCTGATGAGCGTGGTGCGCGGCACCCTCGAGCGCGTGGATCACGTCCGCCGGCTCGGTCACCAGCATCGCGCCGCCCTGCTTGAGGAGATCGAGCGTGCCCCGCGAGTGCGGCGAGTCCACGCGCCCGGGCAGCGCGAAGACCTCGCGGCCGTAGTCCTCCGCCGCGAGCTGCGCGGTGATGAGCGACCCGGATTTCGCCGCGGCCTCGATCACCAGAACCCCGAGCGACAGCCCCGCGATGATCCGGTTTCGCGCCGGGAAGTTCTCAGCCGCCGGGGGCGTGCGCATCGGCAGTTCAGAGACAACCGCGCCGCCCGCCGCGACGATCCGATCGAAGAGCTCCGCGTTCTCTTTCGGGTAGGCGTGCGTGAGCCCGCACCCGAGCACCGCGATGGTCCGCCCTCCCAGTCGCACCGCGCCACGATGGGCAGCCGAGTCAATCCCTCTGGCACCGCCCGACACAACGGTGAGCCCCGACTGCCCGAGCGCGGCACCGAACCGCTCGGCCTGCTCGATCCCGTACGCGGAGCAGTCACGCGACCCCACCACCGCCACCGGGTAGCGGTCGAGCGCATCGTCGAGAACCCCTCGCACGTACAGAATCGTCGGGGCGTCGTCCAGGGGCGCGAGCAGCTTCGGGTATCGCGGGTCCGTCAGGCCGAGCAAAACGACCCCGGACTTCGCAGCCAGCGCCAGCTCCGCGTCCGCCTTCGCGAACGCGGCCTCGACCGACCCCCGAATCGCCGCGGCCCGTTGCGGCCCCACGCCTTCGACCCCGCGAAGACGTGATTCGGAACTTCGCAGAATCTCTTCGGCGCTCCCGAAGGCCCGCAGCAGCCGTCTGGTCAGCACCGGACCCAAGCCCTGCACGAATGAGAGCACCACCAGCGGTCGAATGTCCCCGTCCATCTCCCCCTCCGTCTGCCATTCCGCGGAGCAAGCGGCCCCGCGATCGCCTTACCGCGGCCCCCCCGCGGCCACCGCGGCCCGGTACGCGCCATCGGTCCCGTCGAACGCGATCACCCGGGCGTTGACCCGGAGCGGACGATCGTTCCGCACGCTGGTGAGCGCTCTCTGCTGCACGACGACCTGCGGGAACGCGAACCTCGGGTTCGGCGTGCGGATGGTGACAAATGCCTCGTCGTACCCGCGGCGCTCGTCAATCCTCTCGACCAGAACCGAGTACCCCGGGCTGGGAGATTCAACGATCACGACATGGAACTCGCCGGATGAGTCGAGCGAGACCGCGGGGCCCGCGTAGGGATCTGGCGCCACCACCGGTGCTGCCGGATCGCTCGAGCAACCGATGATGGAAAGCGGCCCCGCCCAGATTGCAGCCGCCGCGAAGAGTGCGGGTGGCACGCGGCCGAGGATCGAGTCGGGTGTTGTGGTCATTCGGGGCTCCGGCGTCCGCGCGGGGACGACGGCCCCGCGGGACATCGGTAGCATACCCCGTTCCCGGATCGCGTGCGGGGTTTGTGTGGGGCGGAAGCGGGTACCGTGGCAGGTACCCCAAAGTGACGAGGTGCGGCATGGATCGCCAGAGGCTTGGAGTCGCGTGGTTCTCGATCGCGTTGGTCTTCGCGTGCGTCTGCGGGTGCGAAACCGTGGACGGGATCGCGCGCGATATTGGTGTGGACGAACGGGTGCCCCCGCTGAAGTTCGCCGCGGAGCCCGACGTCCGCATCCGGGTGTCCAGGGAACAGACCCGCTGCACGATCGCCGGGAACGGACCGATTGTCGTGCGGATCGCGGGCGCGTCCTCCGGGGATCTGGTGAGCGGCCCGATCGAAGTGACGGGCTCCACCAGCGGGCTCTCCCTCGCCGACGGCGCGGGCCGTCGCAAGACCTTCAGCCCCGGTATCGCGCTCGAGTTTTTGGCGGCGAACCCGCTCAACGCCGACTCCGCGAGATCGGCGCTCGCGAGCGAGTCGCTGGTGCTCAACGGAACCAAGTATCCGGGCTTCCTCGTCCTCCGCCCGGCACCCGAGCGACCCAGCGGTGCCTTCGACATCGTGGTGGACATGCCTGTGGAGAGCTACATCCCCGGGGTGCTGACGCACGAGCTCTTCCCCTCTTGGCCGCGCCAGACGTTCGAGGCCCAGGCGGTCGCGTCTCGCACCTACGCGCTCCACGAGCGGGAACGCGCCCGCTCCACCGGCCGGCCGTTCGACCTCGAAGCCAGCGACGCCGATCAGGTCTTCGGCGGGCAGGCCGGGAGCATCAAGGCAACCGAAGCGACCCGGGCCACCCGCGGCCGCGTCGCGACCTACAACGGCCGGCTGATCCGGGCGTACTTCTCGAGTCAGTGCGGTGGCCGCCCCGCCTCCGCGCGCTGGGCTTGGTCGGGCGAGACCGAGTACGCCTTCAACCAGGCCAAGCCCCTCCAGGGTTCGAAGCGGCGTGCCTTCTGCCAGCAGTCACCCCTCTATCGCTGGAACGTCACACGTTCCGACGATGACTTCACCCAACGCCTGCGGGCGTACGGCCGATCGATCAAGGCCGACTTCGGAACCCTTCAGCGCGTTCGGAAGGTCGAGATCACCGACCGGAACGACGCGGGCCGACCAAACCGCTACACCGTGACCGACGCCTCAAACAACACCTTCGAGCTCTCCCCGGAACAGATCCGCGTCGGGGCGAACTACCCGGCCTCGTCGCTCGCGCCGGTGACCAAGGAGAACCGCGTCAACAGCGGCGATGTTGAAGTGGAAGTCTGGGCAAACCAAGTCCGGTTCCAGGGCCGGGGCTGGGGACACGGGGTTGGAATGTGCCAGTACTGCGCTAAAGGGATGGCCGAGCAGGGCATGGACTGGCCCGGCATGATCGCGGAGTTCTACCCGGGTGCCGTTGTGACCAAGGCGTACGAATGAGCCACCCGCCAAAGGACGCGACGCTCGCACGGTCCGTCGCGCGTTCTCTGGGCGTTCCGACCAGGTACGCGCACCTGGTCCCTGTGCTCTTCCAGACTTGCGAGAATCTTGGGAGCAGCCCCGAACCCGCTCTCGAGATGCTCCGCCGCGCCGGGATCGGGCCCAACTCCCGCGTGCTCGAACTCGCCTGCGGCCTTGGAGCAACGGCCGTCGGCGTCGCGGCTGACCTGGGTGCCAGAGTCCGCGCTGTCGACGGGTGCCCGGCCTTCGTCGAACTCGCCCGCGCTGCGGCGAAGTCCCGCGGTGTTGCTCGAACCTGCACCTTCGAAGCCGCTGATGTTCGGTCGATCGGCGACCCCCGACCGACCTTCGATGCATCCCTGATGGTCGGCCACGAGGGCCACGAGCACGCGGCTCCGCTGCTCCGCGCGTGGACCCGGCCGGGCGGTCTGTACGTCTTCGACGACGCCATCCTCCGAGAGCTCGGCACGCCACGGACCGTCGTGGGGGCTTTCATCCGATCGCTCGGAGACGCGGTCGAGGCGTTCCAGGAGTTCACAACCCCGCGGCTGCGGCGGCAGATCGCATCGGACCTGAAACGACTGGCCGAAGGCGTCGAGAGGGCGTCCGCGGCGAACCCCCGCCTGCGCCGCGGGTTGCATAGTTGGTTCGCACAGGTCACTCAACAGTCGGCAACTCTCCCGAACCGCGCCCGAGCGGGGCTCTGGCTCGTCCGGCGATCCCGATGAAGCGCGGGCAGGACACGAGGATTTTGACGCCCGGGTGCACCAGCGACACCGGGCGAGGGGCTTGCTCTGAATACCGGCAACCGAGGGGACCGGGACCGACGTAGGGTCGTTCGGGTCGCCCGGGTGGGCGTCCCCGAACGCGTATCGAACATCCCGAGTGACCTGGGCCGATCGACTATCATATGGGCATGAACATG
>JBMOHX010000145.1:0-9206 GCA_049317625.1 Phycisphaerales bacterium | reverse complement strand
CGACTCTCACACCCGGTCGCGATTAGCGACGCCGACGGGTCAGCATCAGCGAGCCGCAGGCCGCCAGGAGCCCGACGCCCGGGGCGGGCACCACGGTCATCGCGGTGATGATCTCGCCGCCGCCGACTTCGCCGACCATCGTGCCGGCACCGGTCTGGAGGTTGATCGTCCAGAAGGTTGAACGCACGATCGTGTTGTCGCGGATGGTGGCGTACGCGGTGCCCGTGGCGCCGGAGATATCAAAGCCACCGAGCTCGGTGAGGTCGGTGCCGACGGGGCCCACGGTGCCGAGAGTGCCGGCGCTGTTGGCCTGCGTCACGAGGATGTCGCGTCCGGTGTCGAGGCCGTAGAGCTGGGTCGAGGTCGCACCGGCGAAGGAGTTGGTGTACGCGCTGTGCACGACGTTGGGGTCAAGGCCGTTGTTGGCATCGCCCGCGCCGAAGAAGAGGCTGGTGGCGACGGTGATCCCGCCGGTGTTGGGGTTGAGCACGTAGTTGTTGTTGGCGTTGCTCACGACGCGGATGCGGTCGATCACGGGGTTGAAGTCAAAGCCGAAGTTCGAGCCGTTGAGCGGGGTCGAGAACACGCCGCCGACCTGAGTGGCCTGCCCGTTCGCGGGGTTGATGGTGTACAGACGGTTGAAGCTGCCGAGGGCGAAGAGTTCGCCGGTGGCGGGCCGCAGGTCGATGCCGAGGACGTCCTCGTTCACCTGAAGGCCCATGATGGAACGACCAGTGAGAATCGCGCCGGGGTTGGCGCTATCCCACGTGACGAGGCGCTGCTGCTGGGTGACGCCGTAGACGATCTCGGCCCCGGCCTGAGAGGCCGCGAGCAAACCGATGGTGACGACGCCAGCCGACGCGAGATCGCGAATGCGCATGAGATATCTCTCCGTTGAAATGGAAGTGCCGGGGCGGCGCCGACGCGGCGCCCGATCGACCGGTGCTTTCTTCCTCCGCTGTGCAAACGGACGCGCGGGCGGTCTGGTTTTGACTTGAGCAAAAAAGCTGAACGGTTCGCACGCATTCGCGCCCACGCAAAGCCCGCGCTCGTATAGCATGTTGTCCACTTCATGAACAGCGCTGGCGGTCAACAAGGCCTTCTTGCCAGGGTCGCTTCGGGCGACAAAGCCGCTGCGCGCGAGATGATCGAGCGATTCGGGCCTCTGGTGTGGTCTCTTTCGCTGTCGTTCGCCGCTTCGCGAGCGGACGCGGAAGACGCGACACAGGACGTCTTCATCCACCTGTGGAAAAAGGCCCACATGTACGATGCCCGCTTCGGAGATGAGGATCAGTTTGTCGCCGTTGTGGCGAGAAGAAGACTGATCGATCGCTTCCGATCCGAGGCCGCCCGACCCGTGCGGCCGGTCGCGGAGCTCGACTCACACGCCGCGGCGGACGTCGGGCAGCCGGGTCGCGGAATCGACGCGGGGATCGCGCGGGACTATTTGGCCGGGCTGGTGGAGGAAGAACGAACGGTGCTGCTGCTCTCGATCGCACGAGGACTGACCCACGACCAGATCTCCCGCCATCTCGCGATGCCGCTGGGCACGGTCAAAGGCCACATCTACCGCGGGCTCGCGGCCCTGCGCGACCGCCTGCAGCGCAGGGAGAGCGAGGCGCTCCGATGAGTCCCCAAACTCCCGACCCCAACCACTCGATGGACGCCGCGACCGGCGACGGCCGCCCCGTCGACGCATGGCCGCCGCTGCCGGAAGAGCTCGCGGCCGCCGCGATCCACAGGGCCGCCGTGGGAAACGAAGCGATGCCGCAGTCGCTCGCGCAGAAAATCGCCGGTGACTTGGTGTCACGGATGGACGAGCGAGGGCGGGACGAGCAGGCCGCGGCGGGTGCTCCGCTTCCGTTCGCCAAACCCTCGGGCGGGAGGCCGACGCTGCCTTGGGCGCTGGCCGCCGCTGTGCTGATCCTGGGTTCGGGCGGCATTGTTGCCATCGGCTCGCGGCTCACGGAGCGTTCGGCTCAGCTCGCGGAAACCAAAGGCAAGCTCGCGGCGGTCGAGGCGCGGGCCGCGATGAACGACGATCTCATCGCGCAGTCTCGAGTCGCGATCGTGAACATGCAACGCGACCTTGCGGCGAAGTCGGGGGAGGTCGCCGAGCGTGATCGCAGGCTCGCGGAGGCTGCCTCTCGCAACACCGACCTCGCCCAGCAACTCGCCGACGCGTCGGTCAGAGGCCTTCGCCAGTCGGCGGAACTCAACGAGGCACGCCTGGCCATCGCGAAGCTCGAAGCGCCAACCGATCCGGCGATCGCCACCCAGAACCGCCAGAAGCTCCTCGAAGTGCCCGACAGCATCCGCGTGGCTTGGGCACCGTTCAATCTCGAGGGCGCTCCCGCCGCGGAGCAGCCCGGGATTCAGGGCGATGTCGTCTGGAACGATCGGCTGGAGACCGGCTTCGTCCGGTTCGTCGGACTCAAGCCCAACGACCCCAAGGTGGAGCAGTATCAGGTGTGGGTGATCGACGAGCGCGGGCTCGAACAGAAGGTCTCCGGCGGGGTGTTCAACGCCAACGAAGCCGGTGAAGTCATCGTGCCGATCACACCGGGGATCGACGTTGGTCGCGTTGCCCTGTTCGCTGTGACGGTTGAGAAGCCCGGCGGCACGTGGGTTCCCGACCTCAAGCGCCGCCTCGTCGTCGCGCCGACTTCTTGACGCCCGCTCGCTGAACCAGTCGCTGGTCAGTAGTCGAACTCGCCGCACTCGGGGCACACGACGCGTCCGAGAGCATCCGGTGCCGTCGCGCTGAGGTCGTACCGGCAGGTCTTGCACTGACTGCGGCGCACCTGAGCCCTGGCGATGCCCCAGCACACGGTCCACACCAGCACCGGGAGTATCGGGAGCGGCCAGGCTTTCACGCCGATGATGGGACCCGACGGCGTCGACATCCACCGGTACGCGACCCCCATGCCGAAGTAGTTCTTCAGCGTGAACCAGGCGAGCGATCGGCTGCTCTCGTCGGCCCCGACACGATCAAACGTCTCGCTGTAGACGTTCAGGCTGTAGAAGTACACGCCGCCTTGCCCCAACATGAAGTGATGCTCGTCCCGTTCCATGCGAGGTGCCGCAGGCACCCCGCCAGGTGGAGTCGTGGCCACCATCGCTTTCGGCCGCGCGGCTGAAGCGGTGAACACGCTCCACTCCACCATGTAGGAAGCGGCGACGATCAGGAGCGAGAGCACAAATCCGACCAGGCTCGCCACGCGGCCGAATCGCAGCGCCCGCACGAGCTTTGGTCGGCGCCACTGGACCGGCGTTGGGATGGGCTCGCTCATGCGCGATGGTACCTCCGAACGGACACCAAGGTTGCAGCGGTGGTACATTGCTGCCCATGCTGACTCCTCTTGACACAGCGCGGCTCGAGCTGATTCCTCTCGACCACACGTCACTCGCCGGCTCGCTCAAGGCCCCCGCCGACTTTGGCCTCGTGCTCGGCCGCGAGGTCGCGACGGACTGGCCCCCGATGCACTGGGACGAGGGCCCCGTGGGATGGCTGCTGAACAAACTGCGGGAGTGCCCCGACGAGCCGTTCTGGAGAGCATGGCTCATCGCCGTGCGCTCCGGCCCAGTGATCGGCACGGTTGGTGCCAAGGGCCCACCAGACAACGACGGTTGTCTTGAGGTGGGCTACAGCGTGGTGGCCTCCCACTGGCGCCGCGGCATCGCAACCGAAGCGGTGGGGGGGCTGCTCGGCTGGGCCGCGAGCGATCCCCGTGTCCTCAAGTTCTCTGCGCACACACTGACGGGCGACCCGGCGTCCTCGGGCGTTCTACGCAAGCTCGGATTCGAACTCGTCGCGACGATCGAGGACCCGACCGATGGTCGCATCGATCGTTTTGAGCGCGAGAAGACAGTTCCTTCGCGGTGAACGCGCGTGGTCACGGGGCGAAGTCTTCGGACTTCAGCACGCCGTCGTGGTTGCGGTCGAGCCGATCGAACTCGGTGAGGAGATTCTCCGGCGACTCGGAACGCTCGATGCTGCCGTTCTTGTCGGCGTCGAATCTCCGAAGGAGACGTTCGAACTGCGAGCGCTGTCTTGCGCCCCGTGTGCCGAAACCGGCCGGGGTGGACCGCGGGTCTGACGGGTCTTCATCGACGAGGTAGTACTCGACGTACCCGATCATCATCTCGTCATAGGTCTGCGGTCCCCAGCGGACCGTGACGCCGGAGTCGGGGTTCGCCGGGTTCGCGTCGCTGTTGTCGTACCAGGCCGTCGCGCGGATCAGCGTTCCAGCGTCGACTTTCAACGGCTCGCGGAGTTCGTACCGGAGCTGCCAGTTGAAGTCGTAGCGAGGGATGTCGAGCAGCGTCCGCGGCAACGGCTCGCCCTCCGCCTCGATCTCGTAGCGGAACGCGCTGCCGCGTACGTGCATGTGCGGCATGAACGCGAGCACCACCGCATCCATCGGTGCCCGTACTTCCGCCCGCTCCTCGTGGTTGGCAGCGCCCGGGGGGATCTCGATCTTGTGGTTCGAGATCTCCGCGGTGCGGATGATGTGCCGCGGGGGCGAGCCGGCGAATCGGAGCCCGAGCTTCAGTTGATCGGTGGTCGCGACACCGTTCGGCGTGTAGTGGATCTGGAACAACAGAGCGGAGCGCGCCGGCAGCGATTTCGCAAACCCATCGTTGTACACCACCGCGTCGTTGCCCGGCACGTACGCCGCGAAGAAACCGCCGGCCTCGTCGCGCAGCGCTCGGTCTCGGAGTTCCGGGTCGTTGACTGCCGCTTCGGGAACGATGAAGACGAGCACGTGGTGCACCACGGCCTTGTTGGTGGGGAGGATCTGCGCAGCGCTGACCCAGCGGTCGGCCTCGATGTTCGTCGGGACGATCACAACCTGGTACGGCATGACGCCCTCGGCCTTGATGCTGATCGGCTCTGCGATCTGGAACACAGCGTCCGGCGTCCCGATGCTCCATTCACCGGTGGGGAATGCCCGTGGGAGGGGGAGATCGGCGTCGTCGCCGCGAGGCTTGCCGCCTTCGACCCACGCCGCGAGGATCGCTTTGTCGGACTCGGCCAGCGAGCGATCGTTGGCCCACATGCTCGCGGAGGGTCCGTGTTCCCCGGCGCTCGCGGCGAACCAAGGTGGCATGATCCCCGCCTGAGTCACGGCGCGGATCATGGACGCACGTCGCGCAACCTGGTCGTAGGTCTGCAGGGGAAAGGGGCCCACGCCGCCGTCGCGATGACACTCGACGCAGTTGTCCTGCACGATGCGGGCAACGTCCTTCGAGTACGTGATCGTCGGCGCGGCGTCCGGAGCGGTCTCTGGGAGTTCAATGACACACCCGGGGGCGCTGGTTGCACGGACCGTCGGACGGCGGCCACCGAGCGCGGCATCGAGCGCATCTTCGACGTACCGATGGCGGGGCGCGTCGAGCGCGACACCTATCCCGTACTGATCGCTCACCGCGCCGCGGTACACGAGCGTGTTCGCCGCGTCGATGACAAAGACCTCGGTGGTGGTGGAAGCCCCGAGCGTGGTGGCGATGCGAAGCTCGTGGTCGGCGAGGTAGAGGCCGCGAAAGGCGTGCTCTTTGACCTGCGCTCGCATCGCATCGGCGTCGTCATCTCCGCTGACATTGACATGCACGAACTTCACGCCGCGGTCGGCGTAGGCGGCTTCGATGCGAGCGAGCGCGGGCGCGAACTTTCGGCTCAGCGGGCAGGTGCAGCTGGTGAGCGCGACCACGGTGAGCCGCTCGCCGCGGCCGCTCCGCCAGGTGGCGTCCTTCCCCGAGAGATCCCGGCCACCGGCATCGGCGACGTAACGGCCGACGCCGAGCGCGGCGGCGTCGCGCTCCGAGGCGGACGCGACAGGAGCCGTGGCATCGGCGGGCTGCCACGCCGCCGCGATCGGCGCGAGAGCGAGGACCGAGAGCGCGAGGACCCGGCGGAGATGCGAGGGCGACATGGTGGCTCCGAGGAATGAAACCGTGGGCAGTTTGGGGAAGGAGAGGTTAGGGATCATCGGGGTCGTGTCGCCCGTCGGACTCTCGCGGCGAAGGGCGCCCAGGTTCTGTTGCGAAGCTCCCGTTCGTCCGTTTCTAGGCGAGGGTTCCGCCGCGAATGATCGCGATGCCCAGCGTTGCCAACTTGACCAACTGGCTTCGGTCTCTCACGAAGATGTTGTCAGGTTCCACGGGCCCGACGGCGAACGCCGCGATCCGCTCAAGATGGGGGATCGCCCGCGGCTCTTTCCACTCGATGACCTGACGGATCAGGACTTGGTCGAGCGAAAGACCCGCGGGGTACTCCGGCTTGGGCGTCTCGGGGATCTCGGCCAGCAGCCTGAGCACCGTCGCGCGGATCTCCTCGCTGTCCGGCGCCGGGTGCAACACCCGGCGGTTCCCGAAGCTGTCGCCGGTGTACACGGGGCCGAGTGGTATCGCGATCCGGCCAGGGTTTTTGTGCGGGTGGTTCGCGCAGTAGGTGTAGTACGCGTCCGGCACGTCGATCCCGCGGATTTCGCAGTAAGGCACCGCAGCCGCGCTCGCGCCGTGAAAACCGGGCGTCCCGCCGTTGTTGCGATTGAACCAGCAGCTCGCGCAGCAATCGCTTCCACCGTTGGGCATCACAACCTCCAGCGGGATTGTACGAGGAGACGCCGGTGGCAGAGCCTGGGCGATTCGTGGGATGCTTCGGTTACGAGGGACGGGTGTGCCCCCAAACTCCCACGCCGCTTGGATCAGGTTTCGGGTTTGGGCGAGGGCACCGCCGACGTCGCGGGCGAAACTCGATCCCCCAAGACGCCCAACTGCGACACGGTGCGCCTTCCGAGAAGCGCCGTCGGCCATCCAAGTCGACCCACAAAAACAGCCCCCGCATCACGGGGGCTGTCGTCGAAAGCGGAGAGGGGGGGATTCGAACCCCCGTTACCGACCGAAATCAGTAAAACGGTTTAGCAAACCGCCGCCTTCAGCCTCTCGGCCACCTCTCCGGCGAGAGGGATGATAGCCCCCGCGACCGCCCGAGGCGAAAGCACGCGGCGAGGCCTCGTCGACCTCGCCACGCGTTCTGGAGGGGCTCTTGGGCACGCCCCGGTCGCCCGGGGAGGGCGGGGTCAGTCTTCTCGGCCGTTGCTGTCGGAATCCGGCTTGCTGCTCGTGTCGAGCAGTTTGCGGAGGTACTCGTTCTCGCGCCGGGTGGCTTCGAGATCGAAGACGAGGTACTTGATGCTCAACCGCAAGTAGTCCAGTGACTCCTGCAAGTCGGCGATGGTCTGCTTCATCTTCACGTGCCGCTCGCGGGTCTGCTCGGCCAAGGCCTCCAGCTCGCCGCGCTGAGACTCGGGGAGGCTCCCGATCTGCTTGATCAGGTCGCCGAGCTTTGACTGGAACTCCATCTCGTTCATCTCTCTTCCCTCCGTGTCTTTGGTTGCCGCGAGCGGGCCGCGGCGAGGTGTGTGTTGCCCCTGTAGTGTGCGCGATCCTTCAGGAACTGCACGCGGATTCATCGTGAATGAACCGTTGCCGGGCCGCCTGTGAGGAGTGTGCCGGTTGCGTGGTGAGGGGAGTCCCCCGCCGCGGTGGGAGGGGGCAGGGCGCTCGCGCTCCCGCGGGTTGGGGTGCGCGGTTCGAGCCCCGGGTTCATTTGGGGATCTTCAGGCCCGACCGAAATCGGCACGGCGCATGGCCTGCTTCCCGGCGGGGGACGCGGCCTGGAAGAGCTCGTCGATCGCCCCCGGCTCGGCCTTGCGGAGCTCGCGGGCGAGCTTGCGGAGGTGGTGGTCGGCGTCCATCCTGAATCTCTGGAACCACTGCTCCAGCTCGTGCCGGCTAAAGCGGCTCAGCGGGTCTTTCAGGCCCGTCTGCGACGCCGCCCAGTCCAGCAGCGCGCCGCCGGACTCGCTGAAGCGGTACAAGTCGAGCGTCGAAGCAACCCGCTTGCGGAGCGCGATGAAGGGGTCCCGGACGCTCTCCGGCAGCTTGGTCATGACCTCGGCGAGCGTCAGGGGGTCGAGGGAGGGCTTCTGATCCGCTTGCGCACGCTCGGGCGCATCCACGGCGCGCCGGGGCGCAAGACGGGCAGGGGGAGGGGTGTCTTCGGGCTCTGGCTCGTCCGCAAGCACAACGGACGCGAAGACGCCCGCGGCGGGTTTCAGCTCCGCGAAGGCGGTCGAGAGCGTCTTTGTTCCGGCCCGGTCGAAACGAATGGTCAGACGCTGGCACTGCTTGCCCTCGTGCTGGGCGGCCTCGGCGGCGAGCACCTGCCCCTGGCCCCACTCCGGCCGCGCCGAATGCACGATGAGGTCTCCCTTGACCCAAACATTTGCCGACATAACAACCCCTTGAATGCACCTCGCGCCGTACACCCGAAAAGTCTCGACCCCGCGAGCCCGTCCGCGACTCGCGGCATCGGCTCGGGTCAAGAAATGTCCAGCGATCGAGGTCACCGGGAAACGGCGCAGAAGCACAAACGCCCATTGTCCGGTCGATACGGACAGGATAGCATCCTCTTCACCCAAATCCTAGCACTTTCCGTCGGCTACTGCCGCCGGTTGCGGGGATGGGTCGAGGAGCCGGACCCGAACATGATCGAAGCACTCAAGAGCGAAGAAATCGTTAGCAAGGCCGGCGGTCGGTTCAAGCTGTGCGCCCTCATCCAGCGCCGCGTCGTTCAGTTGATGGAGGGAGCCCGCCCGCTCGTGGAGCGCGACGGCCGTTCAGACCTCGAGATCGCCATCGAGGAGATCATGCAGGACAAGATCACGCACGACTTCGATAGCACCCGCCTCCGCGGCGTGAAGTCCGAGGACTGATCACAGGCTGTGGCACCCTTCGGGGGTCCTGACCACCCGCACGATGAGCAACCCGTCCGAACGCCCGCCGGATGATCCGACCGATCCAGCGTTCCTCATGGAGCGCGTCGCCGGTCGCCGCATCATCGTCGGCGTGACGGGCGGAATCGCGGCGTACAAGACCGCGACGGTTGTCAGCAGGCTCGCGCAAGCCAAGGCCGAAGTCACGGTGCTGATGACGGATTCGGCGACACGCTTCGTCACCCCGCTGACGTTCCAGGCGCTCAGTGGCCGCGCGGTCTACTCCAACACCTGGGACCACATCGAATCCCGCGACCCGCAGCACGTGTCGCTCGCGACCCAGGCGGACCTCGCCGTGGTCGCGCCCGCCTCGATGGACTTCCTCGCAAAGCTCGCCACCGGCCGTACCGACGACGCGGTCTC
>JBMOHX010000144.1:0-9243 GCA_049317625.1 Phycisphaerales bacterium | reverse complement strand
GCACACGCGGTCAGAGCCCGCGTGTCAGACCCAGCGGGCAGAGCCCGCTGCCACGCCTACCATCCGGCTCTGCTTTCGGAGCCAAACACGTGCCATACACGATCAAGCCGGACGACGCCCTGACCGTCGACGCCGACAACGCCAAGTACCTCGACAAGCACGTTGACACCGGCGACCGCTGGGTCCTGAACTTCGGTCCCCAGCACCCCGCCACGCACACGACCCTCCGGCTCGTCCTGGAGCTCGACGGCGAACGCGTCGCCCGGTGCACCCCGCACATCGGGTACCTCCACTCCGGCTTCGAGAAGCTCGGCGAGGTGCTGGACTACAACCAGTACGTCACCATCGTCAGCCGCATGGACTACCTCAGCCCGATCGCCAACGACATCGCGTGGCACCACGCCGTCGAGAAGCTCCTGGGCATCGACGTCACCCCCCGCTGCAAGGTGCTCCGCACCATCATGGCGGAGATCGCTCGTATCCAGAACCACCTGCTATGCGTGGGTGCCGCGGGGCTCGATCTCAACGCCTTCACAGGGTTCATCTACGCGTTCAATGTCCGCGAGGACATCTACGACATCGTCGACTTCATCTCCGGTCAGCGGTTCCACCCGGACTGGACCCGCGTCGGCGGTCTTATGCAGGACCTCCCCGACGAGGAGATGTTCAAGAAGATCGTCAAGACCCTGATCCGGGAGAAGGTGCCGCGGGCCGTCGCGGACCTCGAAGGCCTGCTCAACCGCAACCGCATCTTCATGGACCGCACCCAGGGCATCGGCGTCATCACCAAGCAGGACGCGATCGACTGGTCGCTCACCGGCCCGATGGCCCGCGCCAGCGGCGTGGTGCGCGACCTCCGGAAGGACGATCCTTACCTCTGCTACGCCGACAACTGGGACGGCCAGGGCGCACCCGCCGTCAAGTTCAAGGTACCCGTCGCCCAAGAGGGCGACGCCTACACCCGTTACCGCGTTCGCTGCGAGGAAATCCGCCAGTCGATCGCCATCATCGAGCAGTTGATCGACAACATCCCAGGCGGCTCCGTCGACGCCTTCGCCGACTCCAAGGTCGTCAAGCCCCGCAAGAAGGACGTCTACGGCTCGATCGAGGGCCTCATCCAGCACTTCGAGCTCATCATGACCAACCGCGGCTTCACACCCCCGGTGGGAGAAGCCTACGGCGCGATCGAGACCGCCAACGGTGAACTGGGCTTCTTCATCGTCAGCGACGGCACAGCCCGCCCCTGGCGGGTCCACACCCGTGGCCCCTGCTTCATGAACTACTCGATCATGCAGAAGATCACCGAGGGCCATCTCGTCTCCGACGTCGTCGCGATCATCGGATCGATCAACGTGGTCGCGGCGGAGTTGGATCGGTAGGGGTGGGATTAGGGATTAGGCATTAGGCATTAGGCATTAGGCGACGGGGCAGAGTGTTAGGGGGGTGGTCGCCGACCGCCGCTGCGCCACTCTGCCACTTTGTCACTTCTTCCCTATCCCCTGCTCGGCATGATGCTTGGCGTCTGGAGGATGCTCTCTCCGAGCAGGCGGCGCTCTAAGAGGCCCACGTCGCGGCGGTCGGTGATCGGGCCCTCGGCGTCGCCCCTCAAGAACTGTCGGATCAGCCGCATGTCCTCGGGCCACTCGGCGCTCTTCTCGTCGCTCGCCTTGCGAACGTCGTCGAACCACTGACGGGTCTCGACCTTCAGCATCCGCCCCTTATCCAGCATGGCCATCCGATCGGCGATGGTGAACGCCGAGTCCATCTCGTGCGTCACGACCACGCTGGTCACGCCTAGCTTCTTCGAGAGGTTCATGATGAGCTGGTCGATCTGCGCGCTCGTGACGGGATCCAGGCCCGCCGAAGGTTCGTCATAGAACAGAATCTCCGGGTCGAGCGCGAGCGCCCGCGCGAGCCCCGCTCGCTTCTTCATCCCGCCGGAGATCTGACCCGGGTACTTCTGCGAGTGCTCGAGCAGCCCGACGAGATCGAGCTTGATGTTCACCCCGATGTCGATCGTCGCGGTGCTGAGCTCGGTGTGCTCGTGCAGCGGGAGCGCCACGTTCTCGGCGAGTGTCATCGAGTTGAAGAGAGCGCCCGACTGGAAGAGGATGCCGAACCGCTTCCGCACCTCGTCGAGCTCGCCGCGCTTCATGCCGCAGATGTTGTGCCCGAATAGTGTGATCTCGCCCTCGTCGGGTTGCATCGACCCGATGATCAGCCGCAGCAGGGTGCTCTTCCCGGACCCGGAGCCACCCATGATCACCATGGTCTCGCCAGGGTAGACGTCGAACGAGACCCCCGTCAGCACGGCTCGGCCGTCGAATCGCTTCACGACATTCCGGACTGTGATGATCGGCTCTACGGGCATGCCGTGATGGTATCTCGGGCCGCACCGCGGAATTCGTGGCGGTCACCCCCGATCAGGGACGCGGGATTGAGCGTGCCGGATTGTGGTCCGGCCATAGGGGATCGCACGATGTCAAAGTTGTACCGCTCCGCGGCACTCGCCGCACTGTCCGTCGCCGCCTCCATCGCCGGGGCCCAGTCGCTCGCGGGGAACTTCGAGTTCGCCGACCGGGGCGTAGGCATGCAGTCGTTCTGGAACCCCGCGAGTCCGAGCCGAATCCAGCACACCGGCGGGAGCAACATCCTGCGTGTCGACGAGAACGACAATGGCTCGTTCAATGATGCCGTGGACTCCGAGTACGTACTGCCTCTGGGGCTGGAAGACGGCATCAACTACGAACTGAGCCCCACCAAGGACCGCCTGTACGTCACCCTCGACGGCACCTTCACCTGCGGCGGGCTGCTCGTCCATTTCCTGGAGCTTCCGCCCGGTGGCGGCGCGGCAAACCCGACCCACCAGGACTGCCTTCCCGGCGGGCTTCCGTTCAACGGTGCAAGCCCCGAGTACTTCGACACCCACCACTTCGGCGTTCCCCCCCCCGGCACCTATACCAGCCCGCAGCGCGTCGCATGGATGGTGACCGGTGCCAACTCCGGCACGCCGACCCCAGAGGTCCGCTTCTACGACCTGACCTCCCCAACCGTGGTCGCATCTGTCGTGATGTCCGCCCAGTGGAACTGGATCAAGATCGCCCGCTCGGGCAACTTCGCCCTCATCAAGCACGACACCGACAACCCCGTCGGCCGCTCCGATTACATCCTCGTCAACCTCTGCTCCGGCCCTAGTTTCGGCACGGTCGTCCAGCGGTTCCAGGACGTCCAGGGCATTCCCACCGAGGCCAACGCTCGGCTCGTCGGCATCTCCGGCGGGCAACTCAGGGTGGAGCTGTTCCGCGGCACGCAGGCGGCCTTCGACCACGTCGACCGCCCCGACTGCCTCGTGCCACCCACCGAAGAGCCGGGCCGTTGCTGCATCGGCACGGGCTGCCAGTTCATCCTTCCTTCCGCGTGCGCATCGCTCGGCGGCACCTTCACCGCGGGTGCCAACTGCACCGGTAGCCCCTGCGCCCCGACCGGCGCATGCTGCGTCGGCTCCTCCTGCTCCACGCAGACCCTCGCCGGTTGCAACACCCTGGGCGGTACCTGGTCGCAGGGCGCGGCGTGCACGCCCACCCTCTGCGTGCCCCCCGCGCCGCAGCTCACCCTTTCGGGCAGCGGCTCGCCGACGGGCGCCTGGCAGCAGCCCATCACGTACACCTTCAGCGCCGGCAACACCGGAAACGCCAGCGCCACCAACTGCCAGCTCGTCGTCTTCCCTCCCAACGGCGCAGCGTTCGTGAGCGCGACGCCCGCCCCGAGCTCGAGCGGCTTCGGTGAGGTGCGTTGGAACCTCGGGGCCATCGCGGCCGGCAGCAACCGCACGATCACATTGACTGTGAACGCGCCCTGCAACGCGCCCACGGCGACGCTCTTTACATACTACATGCAGGCCAGCAACGCGCCTTTCGTGAACGGTGCCCCACAGATCAACACCACCCTCGCCTCAGAATCCGCCGACCCCGCGACGATCTCGCTCAGCAGCGTGATCCCCCCCGCGCCCCTCGGCCCCGGTGCGGTTTCCACACACACGATCACCGTCACGAACGACTCCTCGCTCCCGCGCACGCTCTACGTCCCGTTGAACGACCCCGGCAATAGCGCGGAGTTCGTCGACTCCCTCACGCCCGACGTCGGCACCTGGATCTTGGGACCCACCTACCTCTCCTGGAACGGTGACTTTGCCCCCGGTGAAACCAAGCAGATCGCCTTCACCACACGCATCATCGACTGCATCCTCCCCACGCAGCTGTCCACCGCCCTCAACGACGGCGCACCAGTCCCCGTCCGCTCCAGTTGCGGCATCAATCGCGGCACGACCGCCGCGCCCGCCACCGTCGGCCTCCTGCGCCCGATTTCCGTCGCCATGGGTGTCCCGCCCGTCCCGGGTTCGGTCAGCCCCGTCGTCAACAACGCGCAGATCCTCAGCTCGAACGGCCCCTTCACGATTGACCTGTCCGTCACGAACAACCTCGCTGTCTCGTACCTCGAGTCGTACTTCTCTCTCACCATTCCCGAGAGTCTCATCGTCGCCGACCCGCCCTTCGTCGGCAACCCGCCCCCCGGCCTGACCTACGACTCGGGTTCGCGCACCATCTCCTACTTCGGTGCACTCGCGCCGGGCACCTTGTCGTTCTCCATCGTCGCTTCCGGCGACCCCGCCGGACCCTGCTCGCACACGCTCGCCCTGCAGGGTGGAAGCAGCTTCAGTTGTTCCGATCTCAACGCGACGCTGCGCCTCTACACGTTCGGTGGCCTCCCCGCCGAGAACACGCTGCTGATGCTCGCCGACGGCACGCAGCTGTACTCGTGGGATCCCGTGACCGAGGCCGAGCCCCGCCGCCTGGGCTGCCTCCCCGGCGACGGCCGCTCGTTCAGCCGCGCTCCCGACGGCCGCCTCTTCTTCACCGGCAGCATCGATTACATGTTCGACCCCGCGACGCTCACCGTCACCGAGCTCATGCCGATCATCCGCCCGCAGGTCGGTCCGGAAGCCGACGGCCCCTTCTTCCTCTTCCAAGACCTCGTGTGGGACGAGACCGCCGAGAGACTCTACCTCCTCGCGATGAACTACTCCCTGGGTCGTGGCACCATCGTGCAGTTTGACCCCGCGACCAACGTCGCCAACCGCGTCATCACGCGGGGCGACTTCGCCTACCGCTACGAGATCGAGGTCGACGCGATCGGCCGACCGATCGTTCCGCTTTTCGATGCCGGCCGTCGAGTCGATCCCACGCAGCCCCTGCCGCTGGACTCCGCCAACGCACAGCTGATCTCGGGCCCCGTGCCCGCGTACGGGTTCCCGCTCGGAGCGCAGTACCGCGCGACCCGAGCCTTCGTCGCACGGCCCGACGGCGGGTTGCTCACGCTCAACACCGCATCGTGGAGCTCGAGCGGCACCCAGAACGTCACGTGGAACCTGTTCTCGCTGGCGCAGAGCAACGCCGCTGACGTCTTCACCATCGTCGAGCCCCAGCTCGCCTGGTCCGGCAGCTCCTTCCCCGGCCCGCTGCCCCCGCGCCCCGTCGAGTTCACCCCCGTCATCGACCCCGCGCTCTTCATCTCCACTCGCCTCCTCAACGTCGATCAGAACCGCGCACTCCTCCTTGACTACAGGGCGGCTACCTCGACCACCACCGTGAACGGTCGCCTCATCGACCTCTCCTCCGGCACCAGTGTCACGACGCTCTTCCCGACCACCGACTGGCCCTTCATCCTCCGTGACGTCATGTGGATCAAGGGCCCCGCAACATGCCCCGCGGACTGGGACGGCGTCAACGGTGTCGACGGCGACGACGTGATCGCGTTCTTCGCCGACTGGGACGTGAGCAACGCCGACTTTAACAACGACGGTGGCACCGACGGCGACGACGTGATCGCGTTCTTCGCCCGATGGGACGGCGGCTGCTGAACCAAGTCCTCGTACTCAATCGCAACGCCGGTTGCGGAGGTCCAAATGAACCGTGTGCTCCTCGCCCTCGTCGCGATCGCTGTCGCCGCGCTCCCCGCCCTCGCGCAGTCGATCGTCGGTGAGTTCCAGCCCGTCGACAACCGCTGGCTCGCCTCCAACGGCACCAACGGCATCGCCTACTCGGGCGGCGCGGCCATCTCCATCGATCTCAATGGCAACGGCATCGTCGGTGCCGCCGCGGGCGACCCAACCGACCCCGTCTACACACTCCCCGCCGAGTCGCAGAACGGCCTGAACTACTTCCTCTCGCCGACCCGCCAATATCTCTACGTCACACGCAGCGGCGTAGGAGGGTGCGGCGGCGGCATCCTCAACATGCGCATCTACCGCCTCCCCTTCCCCGTCGGCCCGATGGAACTCATCCACACGGATTGCCTCCCGTGCGGTGCGCCGTACAACGGCACGCCCCAGTTCTACGAAACCGGCCTCGTTGCCAACGCTCCCTTCGCGTGGGGCGTGTCGAACCAGCGCCTCATGTTCCTTGTCTCTCGCAACAGCCAGACCACCTGCTCCGTCGCATCCTCGCAGCTCGCCCTGCGCGTCTACGACCTCAACGTCCCCGGCCCCTCCGGCCGCGCGATGATCACGCTCCAGGAAGGCTGGGAGCCGCCCATCCGCGTGGCCCAGTCCGGGACCGCCTGTTTCATCAAGAACGACCTCACCAGCAACCCCCTCGACGCCGACTACACCCTCATCGATCTCTGCCCCGGTCCCAACTTCGGGCAGCCCATTTTCAACGCCGACAACGTCGCCGGCGATGTTCGTGCCCAGGTCACTTCCGTCTCCTCAGGCTCCCTGACGTACCTCGTCACCGACGACGGTGTCAACGCGTACACCAACGTCTTCCCCGACTGCCTCGCGGGCACTTCGCCCGTCGTCGGTTCCTGCTGCGTCGATGGTGTCTGCACACAGACCACACAAGCCGCGTGCACCGGGGCTTGGGCCGCCGCCACCAGCTGCGCCGCCAATCCCTGCGGCCCGCCCCCGTTGCCCATCCTCTCCGTCTCCGCCTCCGCCCCTGCCACCGTGCAGGCCCTCCAGCCCTTCTCGTACTCCATCATCGCCACCAACTCCGGCACGCTCGCGGCATCCAGCGTCACGGTTCAAATCGTCGCGCCCAGCGGCGTGAACTTCGTCAGCCAGTCCGGCGGTGACGCGGGCAGCTCGGGCACGCTCTGGAACATCACCAGCCTGGCACCCGGCCAGTCGCGCACACTCACCGCGACCTACTCCCCCCGCTGCACGTCCGCGACGGTCACGCTCTCCTCGTACACCATCGATTCGCTCCAGACCAACCCCGTCGCGGGTGCGCCCGTCGTCGCCAGCACCGTCATCGGCTTCCCCACTGATCCCGTCACCATCACCGCGACCTCCACGCCTTCCACTTCTCCGCTCTTCGCCGGCGACACGATCGAGCATGCCATCACGCTCACCAACGCGACCGCGGCGAACCACCAACTCATCTCCTTCAGTGCCAGCGCGGGCGATTCCAGCGAGCTCGCGCAGCAGCTCGACGCCGGCTCCGGCAGCTTCACGACGTTCCTCGGCAACTCCATGACGTGGACCGGCAACCTTCCCCCGTTCTCGTCCACCACCATCCGCTTCACGACACGCATCCGCGCCTGCATCTTCCCGACCCATACGACGAGCCGCCTCAACGACGGCTCCACCATCACCGTCTCCAATCGCTGCTCGATCTCCCTCGGCTCCACCCTCCCGCCCCCGGGCACACCCATCCATCACCCCGTTTCGCTCTCCTTCCAGGCGACCAACATCACCCCCGGTCTCATCGGCCCCCCTGCACTCGCCGGCTCCATCTTCGAGGGCCGCACCTACCAGCCCGTGCGCGAAGGCGCAACGGCCCTGATCGCCGCGACGTTCACCAACGACCTCCCCACACCCATCGCCGCGCTCACCGGCACAATCCTCATTCCTTCGAGTCTCGTTCTCGCCGACCCGCCCTTCGTCGGCGCTCCGCCCGCGGGCGTCACGTACTCGGCGGCGTCCCGCACCATCTCCTACGCGCTGCCGCTCGCGCCCGGCCAGTCTGCCACCATCGAGTTCAACGTCACTGTCCCCGTCGGCGCGACCTGCCTCCATCTGTTGGAGCTCGAGGGCGGCACCTTCCCGGGATGCACCGACGTCGCCAGCGACCTCGCGCTCATCAGCGTGAAGGCCCCGCCGCAGACCGACGCGATCTACGCCATGAATCCCTCGCAAGGCATCACGTACATCACCGAGTCTCCGCTCGCCGCGATCCGCGCCACCTGCGCCATCGCCGAGATCTGGTTCGGGATGGACATCGATCCCACCGGCAACATCTGGCACGCGGGTATCCCGCTCACGAAGCTCAATCCCACCACCCTCGACTTCGCCATGTATAACGAGGCCGAGACGAGCTTCGACGCGATCACCCCTTGCCTCATGCGCGACGCCGCGTGGGACTCCACCACATCGACGCTCGTGACACTTCACCGCTCGACCACCGGCGGCCTGGGCTTGCTCTTCCGGTTCGATCCCGCCACCCGTCAGATCACCCACCTCATCACGGACCCCGCCTTTGGCACCGCCAGCGACGTCGCGGTTGATCCCGACGGCGCGGCGATCGTCCTCACGCCCACCGGTCTGCGACGCATCCCCCTCGCTGGTGCCGCCTTCCCGCTCCCCGCGGGCAGCGGTTCAACCCTCGCCCTCCCCGTGCCGCAGCACAACTTCGGCAGTGTCCTCGGCTCGCTGACGTCCTCGTCCGCGCTGCGCCTCACCACACGCGCGCCCCGGACCTACGGCGTGACCATCGCCAACTACTACCGCGAAGACCTCGGCGCCCCGGGCCAGACACCTTACACCGTCACCAGCGTGATCTCCCTCGGACAGATCAACCCCGACGGCTCCTCCTCCATCCTCATTCCCCAACTCGCCGACTACCGCCAGCGGATCCCCAACGGCATCCCGACCTTCCCGCCGCAGCTTTCGCCGCTGATCTGGGCCGAGGCCTCCAGCGCACCCATCACCAACGGCGCACCCGGCAAGCTGCTGGTGAACGGCCCATCCTCACCGTCGTTCGTCTACGAGGCCGATCTCACGACCCTCACCGGCCGTGCGATCCTCCCGGTCTCGAGCTTCGTCCCCGGCTACGCCGAACTTCGGTTCGTTCCCTTCGCTCCGGCATGTCCGGCCGACTGGGACAATGCGAACGGAGTCGACGGCGACGACGTCATCGCGTTCTTCGCAGACTGGGATGCTGGCAACGCCGACTTCAACAACGA
>JBMOHX010000143.1:0-9342 GCA_049317625.1 Phycisphaerales bacterium | reverse complement strand
ATGCGCCGTTGGGCACCACGCTGGGAGGCATCGAAGGGACGTGCGGCATCGGGGCCGAGGGTCGCTTTGTCATCAGCCCTTCGGTGAACAACGAGGTGGGCTCGGGGTTGGACGCGATCTGGAGCCAGGCCGGCTTGGTGGTCGCCGAGCTGGATCCGGCTCCAGGCGTTCCAGGCCTCTTCCTTAAGGCCAACTCGCGCGCGACGATGTTCGGGGATCGCGGCGCGGCGTGGGTTTCCACCACATCGACCACCGCCAACGGCGGCACGACCGGTCGGTTGTTCTACCGCATGATCAACGACGCGGGCCAGACCCCCACGCCGGTGTTCAACATCGGCAACGTCGTCTTCCCCGCGCCGGACAACTTCCCGATCAAGTTCGCCTCGCCGACGATCGCGTTCACGTACGACCTCTCCGACAACGGCGCTCACCACATTCATCTGCTGGGCTTGGAGACGGGCTCCACCTTGAACGACGCCTACATCTATCTCGACGGGCGGCCCGTGGGTCGCGAGAGCGGCCCGACCGGCAGCGCTTTCGGGCAGTTGTGGTCGAGCTTCTCGCAACTCGCGGTGAACGACGCGGGCACGTACGCCATCTATGGGCTCGCCGCGGGGAGCGTCAACAGCGACGCGACGATCAACTTCAACGGGACCGGCGTGATCCTCGAGCAAGATCCGTACGCGGGCATTGACCTCGTGACGCCGGCGTCGTGCCAAGGACTCTCGCTGAACAACAACGGCGTCGCGGCGTTCATCTGGGCGTACGGGCCTGACATCGACCCCGGTACGACCGGCACCCAGCAAGCGAAGACCCTGTTCATCGCGACGAACGTCGACGACTTCGCGAACACGGGAGCCGCGGTGCTGACGGTGGGCGACCTGCTGGACCTGAACAACGACCTCGTCGGCGACGTGCTGGTGAAGGACCTGCGTCCGGACGCGCTGACCTCGACGGGGCTGGACCTGGCCGACGACGGTCGCGTGGCGCTGAAGGTGCTGCTCGCCGACCTGGCCGGCGCGAACCAGCGTGAGGCGATCGTGGTGCTGGACCTGCCGCTTGGTTGTGCCGCGGACTGGAACCACGATGGCGGAGTCGACGGCGACGACGTCATCGCGTTCTTCACCGACTGGGACAACTCGAACGCGGACTACACGGGTGACGGCGGCACCGACGGCGACGACGTCATCGCGTTCTTCGCGGACTGGGACTCGGGCTGCTGACGGTTCTATCGGCGCGGGGAGAGGAGCGCTCGGACGAGAGCGGCCTCTTCGGGCCGGTGGTCTGATTCGAGCAGCGAAGCGAGCTCCGGGACGACGCGGGCGCGGATGGCGTCGACGGGGCTCAGGAGCAGAACAAGCCTGAGCAACTCCTCGCGCTCGCCGATGCGATCGGGGTCGGCGAGGCACTTGGAGAGTGTGAAGAGGTCGCCGAGGTGGCGGGTCTGTCCCCACGCCGACTGCTCTGAAGCCTCGAGGGCACGGCGGGCCCAGGGCTCGGCGTCGGTCGCGCGACCGAGTGCGACCAGGGCTTCGGCCAGCAACGCGTGGGTGTAGGTGCCGGAGAGGGATTCGTCCTTCATCTGCACGCGCATCGCCGAGGACTCTTCGAGCACGGGGACTGCTTCGGCCCAGCGCGATTGCCGGACGAGTGCGGTCCCGAGGTTGGTGATCGCCGACGCGAGCACTCTGCCCGACGAGAGGCGTCTGCGACGGACCTCGATCGCTTCGCGGAAGACGCCTTCCGCATCGGCGTCACGCCCGGCGCGGAGGTAGGCGCTGCCGAGCGACGTCAGGACACTCGCGGTATCTGGATGGTCGTTGGGCAGGGATCGCCGGCGCTCCGCGGCGATACGCTCGAAGACGGGGATCGCGTCGGCGGTGCGACCAGCTTCCGCCTGCGCCTGCGCGAGCAGGTGCTGGGCCGAGAGCGAGCGGGTGTGCGTGGGTCCGTAGGCGCGCGTGCGGAGCTCGACCGCGCGGGTGAGCGATTGGACGGCGTCGTCGTGCCGGCCGGCTCGGGTCTGCATGCGTGCGAGCTGGATGAGGCACATGGGGACGAAGGGATCGCTCGGGCTGTAGCGGGCCGAGACGTACCGGATCGCGTCGTTCAGGAGTTCCTCGGCGCGGGCCTCACGCCCGGTTTCCGCGTACACCCGGGCGAGCGACGCCTGCGCCGACTGGCGGTACGAGCCTTGCTCGCCGTGGGCATCAAGGATCGCGATGGCCCGACCGACAGCCTTCTCGGCTTCGTCGAAGCGGCCGAGCGACGAGAGCGCGCTCGAGAGGTCGGTGAGGATCGGGGCCAGTTCGCGAGAGTCCTTGCCCAGCCGTTTCTCGGCGAGGGTGACTTGCTTGGAGAACCACGACACCGCTCCCTCGAAGTCGGCGTCGAGGGACGCGATGCTTCCGAGAAGGGCGTACATGCGGAGTGCTTCGGCCGACTCTGGCCCCGAGACCTCCAGCCATTCACCGAGTGCGCGCTCGGCGTTTGGCCTGGCTTTGGTCAACTGACCCAGGCGAAGGAACCCGGTGCCGAGCCTCTCGCGCACGAAGGCGCGGACCCCGGGCTCGTTGCCGAGTTCGCGGTCAACGCGGGCCATCACCTCTTCGAGCATGTCCTGCACGGTTGTGTCGGAACGGAGCGACTCGCTGCCTGCGGCGCCGAGGACATCGACGAAGAACCGCACGGCGCGATCGGACTTGCGGGCTTCGTCCTTCGCCGCCCGCTCGCGATCCTCGGCGCGGGCCTGGGCGTTCATCGCTCGCACCAGCCCCACGGACGTCCCCACCACGCCGCCGATCAACGCGAGCATCAGCAGCACCGAAACCACGACGACGCCCCGGTTCCGGCGCGCGAACTTCCGGAGCTGGTACGCGGCGGAGGCCGGCCGCGCGACCACCGGGCGGTCCGCGAGGAACCGCCGGATGTCCGCGGCGAACTCCGCGGCGGAGGAGTACCGCCGTTCGGGGTCCTTGTCGAGGGACTTGAGGATCACGGTATCGAGATCGCCCTTGAGCTCCGGCGCGACGCGCGAGGGCGGGGTGGGCTCGACCTCATTAATCATCCGCGATGCGTCGATGATCCCGCGGGAACGGACGTCGTGCGGGAGTGCGCCCGTGAGGAGCTCGTAGAGGATGACACCGAGCGAATAGATGTCCGAGCGGGTGTCGACCGCGTCGTGGTCGCCGCGCGATTGCTCGGGGCTCATGTACGCGATGGTGCCCAGGATCTGGCCGATATCGCTGCGCGCGGTGGAGGCGGCCTTGGACCCCGAAGCCTCGGTGAGGCGGGCGACGCCGAAGTCGAGCACCTTGGGCTGCCAGCGCGCCGCTCCCTCGAGGGCCGTGGTGCCCGCGTCTTCGACGAGAACGTTCTGCGGTTTGAGGTCGCGGTGGATCACGCCGCGTTCGTGCGCGTGCTGCACCGCGTCGCACACGCAGGCGAAGAGTTCCAGCCGTGCCGAAGTCCCGAGGCCCTCGTGCGCCGCGTGGAGCAGCAGCGGCCGCCCCAGGACGAACTCCATCGCAAGGAAGGGGATCTCGCGCCCATCGGGCCCGGGGGCGGCCGAAGCCTCGAAGACCTGCGCGACGCCCGGGTGCTTGAGACGTCCCAGGGCCGCGGCTTCGTAACGGAAGCGCCGCTGCAACTCACGCGCGGGCATCCACGAGCGGATGACTTTCACGGCGACTGTGCGGCGCGGGCTCTCCTGCTGGGCCCGGTACACCACGCCCATGCCGCCCGCGCCGATCACCGCTTCGATGTGGTACTTGCCGAGATGGTGCCCGATGAGGGCGTCCTCGCCGCCGCGGCCGACGCTGCCGACGACATCGTTGATGTTCGCCACCGGACGGCTCATGAACTCGGGGGAATCGTCGATGCACGCGAGGAGCGACTCGACCTCGCGCCGGGTGCGGGTGTCGTCGCAGGCGTTGGAGAGGAACTCGGCGCGGTGATCGCTGGGGAGCTCGGAGGCTCGCTCGAAAAGCTCGCGGACGTTGGTCCATCGCGCTCCGCTCACGGCGTGGGTTCTCCGACGCCTTCGCCCATCTCGCGGCAGAGCCAGGCGCGGGCGAAGTTCCAGTCGCGCTTGACGGTCCGGGGGGAGACACCCATCACCTCGGCGGTCTGCTCCACGGAAAGGCCGGCGAAGAACCGCAGCTGCACTACCTCGACGAGGCGCTGGTCGACCGTTGCCCCCAGCCGCACGAGCGCATCGTCCAACGCGAGCAGGTCAACGTCCTCGACATCGCGCGCCGCGTCGAGATCGCGCCGGACCGAGTCGCGCCGGGCCTGAGCGCCCTTGCGGCGGGCGCGCTCGATGAGGATGCGGCGCATCGCAAGAGCGGCGGCGGCGAAGAAGTGGTTGCGGTCACGCCAGCCTTCGCCGTGCTCGTGCGCGATGCGCAAGTAGGCTTCGTGAACGAGCGCGGTGGGCTGTAGGGTCATCCCCGCGGGCTCGTTGTTGAGCTTGGCCTGCGCGAGACGGCGGAGTTCGTCGTACACCAGCGGGAGCATGCGGTCCGCGGGAAGACCCTCGCCGCCGACGCGGGTAGACGGTGTTTCCTGCGGGAAGGACCCGCTTGGCGGCCAACTGTCGTTCATCCCCTGCCCTTCAACCTCGATGAACAGCACGGGTGCGCACCCGAGGCTCATCGACTCCGCGGAGAGCATACCACGCGTGAGCGCGAATTCCGGAGATGGCAAGGTCCGTGTTTGCAAACCGTTCGAGTATCCGTGCTGGAGGGCCGACCCAAACACACGGCGAGCCTGGGCGGCTTCTGGGGCCGTCCGGGCGACTCGAAAGTTGGTTTTGCTATCGGACGCCGCGATGCCCGGCGGGAGAAACGAGGCGATCGCTGGCCCGATCTGGATGGCCGTGCCCCATTGGATCACCGCGTGCGAGGTGGCCTCGAACTTCACCTTGTGGGCGAGCAGGTCGTACGTGGCAGCGTCGGTGAGATCGCGGATCCGGGCGAGGTACTCGCCGGAGCACGTCAGCGGGAGCGGGTCGACGGGGTGGGGGACCCGCGAGAACTTGGCGGTGGCGACGAGGTCAAAGCTGAAGCCGCGGGCCGAGAGGAGGGTCCAGAGGCGGGGCCCAGTTGCCGGGCGTCAGGAGTTGAGCGGAATCGCAGTCGAACGCGGCGATCCCCTCGCCGACACGGACTTCGACCCTCCGTGGAGGGGACGCCACCGACGGCGTGAAGCGCGGATGGGAACGGCGAGGGGATTGGGCGCGAAGCGACTGGGCACGTGGACCGGGGCCAGCGTCACGGAGGGACGCCATGATGATTCCTGTCGAGACGCCGAACTCGAGATCGCGGGCCTTGCGGATGATCCGAGACGCCCCGTCGATCTCGCTTCTCGCGACGGCCTTGCCATCAACGAGCGCATCGGCGTGGGTTGGGTCGGGCTCGACTTCGGTCATCAGTATCGCGTCAAGTGATTTGGCCTTGCACGGGGCGGCCGTGAGAAGCGACCGGAACTCCCCGACCCAGCGGCGGGGCGGGGTCGGTGGGGGTCTGCTTCTCAGTCAGGTCGACGCGGCCCGGACGAGGAGTACGCGGTTCGGCTGAGGTGTTGCGGGTTCGTCGCTCATGGGTGTCCGGCTGACCGGGTGAGGCCGTGGTCAAGATGGCTTGTGGGCGAACGTAACGCGGATCAAATCCTGCGTGTGGCGAGTGGAAGCCGGAACATCGTGGTGCATCGGCCGGAGACGGCCGAGTCGGCAGCGCGCGTGGCCCCGGTCTTCCTCGAAGCTGAGAATCACACACTGGGCACCCGTCGGGAGGGGGATGGTGACGACTCCTTTGTCGTCGATCGTGACCTTGCCGCCTACGCACTGCGGCATGGTGACCCGAACTTCGTAAGCGCACGACTTCGAGGCCGAGGAATCCTTGGTCATCGGGTTGAAGTCGGGCTTCGGCAATCGCACCCGGAGCACATCCGGCTGCTCTGGAGCGCGGAACCTTTGGAGCTGTTCCGTGACGCAATCGACCAACTTCTCACGATCTTCTGGCAGCGCCAGAGCATCGCCGGGGGCCAGCACGTACGGGTCTTCGCGTCGCTCCCGCAGGTCGTCGTTTTCCGGCAGTTGCCAGACGCGTTTGCGCCACTTGGAGACACCCGCCACCACCGCAATTGCCGACACCCACTCCCCATCCGCCACCACATGCGTGGTCTCATCGTCCATCCGAACGCCCCCTACCGAAAGTGACCTCCGGGCCAAGGCTGCCCAAGGTGTTTCGGTCCAAGCATACCGCGCGGTTTGCGCACATCGAAAGGCAGTCCCGGCGAAGACCGGATCGGCGGTCCATACCGACCTAACCTAATCCAAATTCCTCCTCGCCACCTTGACACCTTCCGCAAATGTGAGAGACTGTCGGTGTACAGGGGTGGCGTCCGGGTCTTTGGCTCGGACGTCGCATTTGGCGGGTCGAGCGCAGGAACCCGCCTGGGGGACATCGAACCGGGGAAGACCTGAGTTTGAGTGAAATACCAGTGGCCCGTCGACCGGGAATCGCCGATCGCTGCAACCGCGGCTATTCTGGCACGGATGGTGCGTTCGCCGACCTGTCCGACCGCTCGGTCGGATAAGAGAACGAACCGAACACAAGAAACGACTCGCGACGGGAAGCCGCGCACGGCGGGACTCCCGTTCAGCCTTGGGAGTACTGAGCGTGATTGCAATCCGATTCGTCATGATCGGCGTCGCGGCTGCCGCGGGGCTGTGCGCTTCCGTCGCCAGCGGTCAGCAGGTCCCGACCACTCCCACCGACTACCACATGCCGGGAACCCAGCCCAACACCATGGGCGTTCCCCCGCTGACGGCCATGAACTGCGCGAACTGCCACGCCTATTACGCCGAGGCCGTCGAAGAGCCCGTCGACAACGAGCCGTTCTCCATGTGGTCCGCCAGCATGATGGGCCAGGCGGGTCGCGATCCGATCTTCTTCGCCGCGCTGTACGTTGCAAACCAGGACGCCGCGTTCGCCGGCGAGTTCTGCCTCCGGTGCCACGCCCCGCAGGGGTGGCTGCAGGGCCGAAGCTCTGACCCGACGGGGGCTTCGCTCACCGACGAGGACCGCGAGGGCGTCGCGTGCTCGGTCTGCCACCACATGGTCAACCCGTCGTACTCGGAAGATACCAGCCCAGGCCAGGACCTCCCGATTCTGCAAGCGCTCGCCGCGGCGGGAAACCTGCCCGTGACGTCGCACTCGGGCCAGATGGTGCTCGATCCCAACGGCCTTCGCCGCGGCCCATACGCCATCACTCAATCGCACGCGCACCCGGCGGTGAAGTCTCCGTACCACCGCCAGAGCGAGATGTGCGGGACGTGCCACGACATCGGCAACCCGCTCTACGCGAAGCAGCCCGACGGCACCTACGCGCTGACGCCGATGAACCAGGAGGCCCCGAGCGCGGATCGCTACCAGCAGTTCCCCATCGAGCGGACCTACTCCGAGTGGCTGAACAGCTCGTTCGCGCAGGGACCCATTGACATGGGCGGCCGCTTCGGTGGCAACAACCCCTCCGTCAGCAGCTGCCAGGACTGCCACATGCCCAAGACCGGGGGCTACGGGTGTGAACCCGGCTTCGGCGCGGAGTACCGGAGCGACCTCCCCCGCCACTACTTCGCGGGTGCGAACACCTGGGTGCTCAAGGCGGTCCGTGACCTGTACCCGGATTGGATGACGTTCTTGTCTGAGGAACGCGTGGACGACGCGATCGCGAGAGCGGAAGACATGCTCGGTGCCGCCTCCGACATGGAGGTGACGTACGCGAACAACCAACTCGCCGTTCGGATCATCAACCAGACCGGCCACAAGCTGCCCACCGGGTACAACGAGGGCCGGCGGATGTGGATCAACGTGCGCTTCTACAACCTCGATGGCAACCTGATCAGCGAACTCGGCGGGTACGACTACGCGACGGGCGCTCTGGACACCGAGTCGACGAAGGTGTACGAGGCCAAAGCGGGCATCGACGCCGCGGTGGCCGCCGCGACCGGCAAGCCGCAGGGCGAGAGCTTCCACTTCGCCCTCAACAACCAGTGGCTGTTCGACAACCGCATCCCGCCGCGCGGGTTCACCAACGCGAACTTCGCGGCGGTCAACGCCGCGCCCGTCGCGTACACCTATGCCGACGGCCAGTACTGGGACGACACGACCTTCAACGTCCCACCCGCGGCGGCGTTCTACGAGATCGCGGTGTACCACCAGACGACCTCGAAGGAGTACATCGAGTTCCTGCGGGACATCTACCCGGGCAACACCGCGGCCCACGACTCCTACGCGCTGTGGAACCTGTATGGCCGCGAGAAGTTGGCCCTGATGGACTACACCGGCAGCGAGCTCCCGACCGACCGCTGCCCGGCCGACTACACCCACGACGGAGCCGTCGACGGCGACGACGTCATCGAGTTCTTCGCCCTCTGGGACAGCGGTGAGATCGGCGCCGACTTCACCGGCGACGGCGGCGTCGACGGCGACGACGTGATCGAGTTCTTCGGGCACTGGGACTCGGGGTGCTGACGCCCGCCGCCGCCGCGGCGGCGTAAATGGGCAAAGCGATAAAGCGAAAAGCGATAAATTGGAGCCGTGAGCTGGTGCTCACGGCTCTTTTTTCGGCTTTGGTGGCCCGGAAGGCTGGCGCGGTTCGCCGTGTGGTGTGTCACACGGAGTCTTGAACCATGAAGTCATCGCTTCGCGCCGCCGCGCTTGTGCTGGTCGCCGGTACCGTCACCGCCCACGGGGCGATCCTGCAATGGGACGCCCCCTTCAGCGGCAACGCCTCGACGGCGAACAACTGGAACCCCAACCAGCGCCCTACCGCGGTTGACGACCTGCGGTTCGATTCGGTGCTCAACAACAACTACACGGTGACGTACGACTCGCTGGTGCCGACCGTGCGGTCGCACCAGTACCTGGGCGACAACGTGACGATCCGCGTGACCAACGCGGCCGGCCACACGATCACGAACTCGATGTCAATCGAGAACGGATCGGAGATTCTGCTCGATGCGTCGGCGCTTCACGTCGGAGGCTCGACCAGCATTGGCGCTTCCTCGGCCGCCGGCGGTCGGTTGACGATCGACCAGTCCCTCTTCACAGGGGGGCAACTCCACCTGGGGGCGATCGGCACCGCGGACGTGATCGTGTCGAACGCGGGCCGTCTGGAAGTGCCGACGGTGACGCTCCGGGGGGACTCGTCGCTGACGCTCCAGGACTCGGCAGTCGGGCAGCTCTCGTCTCTGGCCATCGGGAACTCGTCCAACGCGAGTGCCAGCAGCGTTCTGGTCAGCGAAGGCGCGGATATGTTCCTCCTCGGGGGCATCAC
>JBMOHX010000142.1:0-9409 GCA_049317625.1 Phycisphaerales bacterium | reverse complement strand
GCCACCCGCGGCCTCCGCGCAGCGCCCGGCTCACTCCCCGCCATCGCCTCGCTCGCCGCGCGAAGGCTCGTCTGCCCGCCCCGTGTGTACGTCTGCTTCCCCGGATCCGCGCTCGCAGCCGCCGCCTGAGGAGTACAGCCATGGCGAAGAAGTCCCAACGCTCCAAGCCCCGTTCCGCGCCCCGGGCCACACCCAAACCCAAGCCCCGCCGCACGCCCGAGCTCCCCGAGCCCCGCGATCGCGCCGAGCTCCGCGCATTCGTCGAGCGCTACCTCGGCGTGCGGGCGCGAGACACGCCCCTGCTCTCGGGCCACGCCGCGCCGATGGACTACCTCGAGCACGCCTTCTTCGGCGATCGGCCCGGCGCTCCGCTCCCGGCCGACGGCGTGCTCTGGGCCAACCGCGGCGGCGGCAAGACCTTCCTCGGCGCCGTCGCCACCCTCCTGGACCTGCTCTTCAAGCCCGGCATCACCATCCGCATCCTCGGCGGCTCTGAGCATCAATCCCGCTTCATGCTCGCGCACCTCCGACGCCTCCTCGACCCCGCGGCACACCCCGAGATCTGCGAGGTCGCCCGCGCGGAGACGGGGTCCTCCCGCATCGTCCTCGCCAACGGCTCCAACGCCGAGGTCCTCTCGCAGGCGCAGACCTCAGTCCGCGGCACACGCGTCCAGAAACTCCGCTGCGACGAGGTCGACCTCTTCAAGCCCGAGATCTGGGACGCGGTGCAACTCACCACGCGCTCCGCGCGCTGCGGCGGGCGCGACGTCGTCGGCGTCATCGAGTGCCTCAGCACGATGCAGAACCAGGGCGGCATGATGAGCCGCGTCGTGAGCGAGGCGCGTGAGGGCAAGCGGACCCTCTTCCGCTGGGGCGTGCTCGATGTGCTGGAGTCGTGCCCGCCGACGCGCGAGTGCCCCGAGTGCTCGCTCCTCTCAGAGTGCCAGGGCCGCGCCAAACTGGTGGGCCCGCGCGAGGGAGGGCACGTGACCATCGCGGACGCGGTAACCCTCAAGTCGCGCGTCGGCGAGGCAACCTGGAGCGCGGAGATGCTCTGCATCGAGCCGCGCCGATCGGATGCGGTCTACCCGGAGTTCAGCCGCTCAACGCACGTCGTCGGGCGTGAGGCGATGCCCGAGTGGGTGCGGGCCTGCGCCGCCGGCACACCGATGCCCGGCCACCGCGTGATCGCCGGGATGGACTTCGGATTCGCGAACCCCACCGCGGTCGTGTGGGCCGTGGAAGATTCCGAAGGCACGCTCTGGGTCTTTGCGGAGTACGAACGCTCGGAGGAGCGGCTCGACGACCAAGCCGCGATGCTCGCGGCGGGCAAACGTGCGCCGCGCCCGGAGCGCATCGGCGTCGACCCCGCGGGGCTGGCGCGCTCGCATCAGACGGGAGTCTCATCGGTCCACGTGCTGCGCGAGTCGGGCCTGCACATCGTCACCCCGCGCCACGCGCTCGCGGCGGGGATCAACACCGTGCGGGCCCTGCTGACCCCAGCGGTGGGCCCGCGCCCGAAGCTGTTCATCGACGCCGGCTGCCGCGCGCTGATCAAGTGCCTAGAGGAGTACCGCAACGACGAAGCTGGCGGGCCACCGATCAAGTCCGGCGCGGATCACCTCTGCGATGCGCTGCGGTACATGGTGATGGCGATCAAGTCGCCGGAGGATCGGTTTGAGAGCTACCTCGCGGCGTCGTGAAGCCGCGCGGCACCCGGGGCGTCCGTTACTTCGGCGGCGTGACGGGCTTCGCCGCGTCGGGCGGGGCAGGGCTGGTGGGCCTGACGACCTTGTTCTGCGAAGCCGCCCCGGCGTCGGTCTTGTCCTTGTTGATCCGCGCGATCCACTCGCTCCACTCGTCCTTGTCGAAGGGGAACCCGGTCGGCTTGCCTGTCTTGGGGTTGATGATGCCTTCTTCGGGGTTCAAGCTGCCGCCCCGACCGCGAAGCTCCTTGTCGAGCCGGCCGCGCGGGATCTGGATCTCGTCGCCGGTGTCGACGAACTTGATCGTGACGAGCTCCACCATGCGATCGGGGCTGTACGGATCGTCCGACCCCGACCGTTTGAAGTAGATGAACACCGCGAGACCGAGGAACATGACGGCGAAGATCCAGCCAATCCAGGGGTTCTTCGCGAGCAGCTCACGGACCATGTTCATGCTTGATTCCTTGTTTGATCAGCGGCGGTAGAAGTGGCCCCAGTTGTAAAACGGCGCCGGCGCTCCGTAGGGATCGGGCTTGTCCTGATAGTCAGTGTAGTCGACGAGCTTGACGCGCTGGTCGCCGTAGAGGATGTTGCTCTTGCCTCGGTTCAGCCGCCCCGTTGTGTTGCCCTTGCCGCCTTCGTGCCGCGGGAACTCGTCGAGCGCATCCATCGCCCACACGACTTCGGTTGGCTGCCTCACCAGGCGAACCTTGCGCCCAGAGGTACCCCACGGATAGAAAGCCCCGGAGCCGTTCTCGTTCGGCACCGAGTCCTGGAAGTAGTACTCGGTGTACTTGGCAACGGGCAACTGGCCGGTGGGATCGAGCGTGTACCCGCCGCTGCTGTCCTGCACCAGCGAATAGATGCGCGACCCGCCCAGCAAGTACTGGATGTTCGATGGCGTGCGGACGCTGGACAGGCCCTTCGCGGCCGGACAGTCGAACGGCGCGTTGCCCGCGTCGCTCAAGTAGGTCTGGAGCAGGTCGACCATGCGGACGTGAAAGAAGAACCCCGGGAAGTTCGGATCGCGCGTGTCGGGCAGCTGCGGATCCTTCTGGTCGTCCAGGTAGCCCTGGGTCGCGATCCCCAGCTGGCGCAGGTTGCTCTGGCACACGACCGTCCAAGCAGACTTCCGCGCGGCGCCCAGCGACGGCAGCAGAATGCTGATCAGCAGCGCAATGATCGCGATCACCACGAGCAGCTCGATCAGGGTGAAGCCACGTGTCTTCTTCATGTCACACCCGCCCTTCTTGCCCGGGCGCGAATGCGCCCGGTGGTTCAGTCCGCCTTCATCACCATACCCGCTTGCTTCTGTCCGTGCGCCGACGCGACAGGGTTCCCCCACGTCACGCCGACCTCGACAATCCCGTCCCCGCCCGCCGCGGCATGAGCCGCGGCCTCGTCAATCACGTTCCCCGCGAAGGGAGCGCCGTTCACCGTGAGTGTCGGGGTCACGCCCGCCTCAAAGTCCTTCGCGTCAAAGCTCACGCGCACCCGAACGCCGCGCCACGTGCGCTCCGCGCGCACCGCGCCGAGTTCACGCGGCGGGCACGGATCGATCTCGAGCCCCTTCAGCGTCGGGCGGATGCCGAGCACCCACTCCAGCGCCACCTTGTTCGCCCACGCCGCGGAGCCGGTGTACCACGTCCACCCGGCGCGGCCGGGGGTCGCGGAGAGGGGCCCGTCGACGTTGCCGGGCATCACGTAGGGCTCGGCGTAGTAGCTCTCGGCGCGCACGCCGCGCGAGGGCGGCGAGATGGAACGCCAGATCCGACCCGCGGTCTCCACGTCCTTCCGCTTGCACGCGGCGAGCAGGGCCCACGTCGCGGCGTGCATGTACACGCCGCCGTTCTCGCGGCTGCCCGGCGAGTACCGCGTGATGTACCCGATGTCCCGATCCGGCGTGGTGTACGCGGGTGTCAGCAGCAGCGGGCCGTACGGCATCACCAGCCGGGCCTTCGCGCTGTGCCACGCGAGCTTGGTGCGCTCCTCATCGGCGATGTCCGCGATGATCGACCACGTCTGCGGGTTCAGGTGGATCTGCCCCGCGTCGCAGGAGGACGCGCCGATCCACTCGCCGCTGTCCTTCGTGGCGCAGCGGAAGTACTCGCCGTCCCACGCGTGCTGGTTGATCGCGCCCATCAGCGCCTGCCGCTTCTTCGCGTACTCGCGGGCCAAGGGCTCGCGCCCGACCCTCTCGAGAACCGCGCCGAACTCGCTCAGCACCTGGCAGAGGAACATCGCGAGCCACACGCTCTCGCCCTTCTCCTCGATGCCCATCGCCGATAGCCCGTCGTTCCAGTCGCACGAACCGATGTGCGGCAGCCCGCGCTCGCTCATCCGCGTGAAGGCCCGCGCGATCGAACGCTCGCAGTGCTCCAGCAGCGTGCCGCTGGTTGCCTCACCCTTGCGCGGCGCGCGGAAGCCGCCGTTCTTGAAGGGGATCACCTTGTCGAGACACGCGAAGTCGCCCGTCTCCTTGATGTAGCCGGACGTCAGGTACGGCAGCCACAGGTAGTCGTCGCTGCACGCGGTGTGGTTGCCGAAGTCGGCCAGCGCGTGCCACCAGTGGTTCACGCTCCCGTCCTCGAACTGGCGCGTCGCCGCGTACCAGATATGCTCGATGCACCGCTTGGGCTCGATCGGCAGCCACACGTGCGAGTCCTGCAACTGATCGCGGAAACCGAACGCGCCCGACTGCTGGTAATACCCCGTCCGGCCCCAGAGCCGGCCGCTGATCGCCTGGTACGGCAGCCAGTAGTTGTTCAGCAGATCAAAGTCTTCGCACGCGGTCGAGACGCTGGTCGTCCCCAGCCGCGCGGACCAGTCGCGCCGCGTCTTCTCCGCCGCGCTCTCCGCGGCTTCGAAGGTGTCGAACCGGTCGATGATCGACGCGGCCTCGGAGGCGTTCTGTCCGGCCGCGATGACGTAGTGCAGCTTCACCGTCGCGCCCGGCGCGAGGGTGAGATCGCCGCCCATCGCCGCGCACTGATCCGCGAAGCGACCGAACCCGCCGACGGCCGAACCCTCGACCAGCCCCTTGGGCCGCGCGGTCGTGCCGTACCGGCCGATGAAGGCCTCCTTGTCGGCGTTGGCCATCTTCGCAGTGAACGGGCCGCGCACGGCGTGTGCCGCGGCGTATGGCCAGTGCTGGTTCCAGTGGTCCTTCTCGCTCTTGGGCGGGATGTCCCACATGTTCTTGGTCGCGAAGATCGCGTCGCGCTTGGCGTCGTGCGTGGTCTCGATGAACAGCCGGTGGAACTCGCGCTTGGTATCGGGCGCGACACCGCAGCACCACTCGAGGTACGAACTCACACGCAGCGAGCGAGCGGCCGAGCTCTCGTTGGTGAGCTCGACCAGCCACAGCTCCGCGCCGCAGTCGGGCGCGACCGTGAGCGTCCACTTGGTGCGGATGCCGGACTTGGTCGTTTCAAAGACCGTCGCGCCCATCGTGTGGGTGCAGGAGTACGAGTCGTGCACGCAGCCGGTGGGCGTGGGTGCCGCGGACCAGACCTCGCCCGACGCGGTGTCCATCAGATAGAGGAACTTGCCGGAGCAATCGCGGATGAGGTCCATCTCCCAGCGGGTGAGCACGCCGTGCTGGGCGTCGTCGTAGAAGGAGAACCCGCCGCCGTTCTGCGAGATGGTGAGGCCGTAGCGGCCGTTGCTGATGACGTTGACCCACGGCATGGGCGTGGCCGGGTTGGTGATGCGGAACGCGCGTCCGCCGTCGATGAAGCTACCGAAGGTATTGGCGAGCATGGTTGTCCGATCCCCCTCCGTCCTGAAGCCGATTCCTGTAAACGCTTTCAGTATGACGCCGTTGTGGTTCCCCGTCAAGCCCAGCTGCGCCGAAAACGCGGGATCGCGTCGGTTTCCCCCGCGAAGGTACGGAGCACGTACGGGTCGCGGACGAGCCCGCCCGTGGTATGCTCGTCAGCCTCCGACCGCCCACTCCCTTTGAGAGGACTCCACCGATGACCCGATTCGTGTGTTTGATCGGCGCTGTTGCCGCGGGCGCTTGCACTGTCGTTGCGAGCGCACAGGACTGGAGCAACTCCGGCGGCAACGCGGGGCGCAACGGACTGAGCGGAGCGCTCGGGCCGGTGAGCTCTTCGGACGTCCGCTGGACGGTGAACAGCGGCGCGGTGATCGCCTGGGCGCCGGTCACCCTCGGCGAGCGGGTCTTCGCGATCCGCGAGACCGGCTTCCCCACCAACGGCGGCGCGGCGAACGACGCGGTGGTGAGTTGGAATCTCGCGACCGGCGCGGAGCAGTGGCGCGTGACGCTCCCCTTCAGCGGCAACACCTCGCAGGACTGGATCGCGTGGATCGCGGGCTGCCGCGACGGCGCGGTGTACGCGTCGCGCTCGGGGAACGGTGCGAGCGTCTCGCAGGTGATGTACGCGTTGGAGGCGACGACGGGCGCGGTGCGGTGGCAGAGCCAGGATCGGACGACCGCGGGGGCGTACGACGGCGTGGTCTTCGCGCCCAACGGCGACCTGATCGTCGCGGACTTCCGGAACGTCACGCGCATCCGCGCGACCGACGGCGCGACCGTGTGGCGGGTGGCCCGCCTGGGTTCGGTGAGCGGCAACTGCGGCGGCGCGGCGACGGCGAACGCGGTCTTCATCGTCGACGCGGTGCCCGGCGGCCACAGGGTGAAAAAGCTCAGCCTGGCGACGGGCGCGCTGCTGTACCAGAGCCCGCTGATGTCCGGGTTCACGTCGCAGAACTCGCCGTTCGTCTCGCCGGACGGCTCGCGCGTGTACTTCGCACGGTCGCAGAACAACCCGCCGGTGGACAACCTCTTCGCCTTCGACGACACCGGTGCCGCGCTCACGCAGGCGTGGAACCGCCCGGTGCGCTGGACCACCAGCCACGAGCACGGCATCGGGCCCGATGGCTCGATCTACACGTTCCTGCAGGACGACTCGTTCGTGCGGCTGAGCCCGGTGGACGGTTCGGTGGTGAACAACGCGGGGGTGCTGAGTCCTCTTGGCTCGCCGAACCTGTCGGCCAAAACCGCGGTCGACGCGAGCGGCATCGTCTATGTTTCCAACGGCTGGGCCAACTCGCCGTCCACAAACGGCCGCCTCTGGGCCTTCTCTCAGGATCTCTCCCAGACGCTCTTCACCGTGAACCTCACCAACCAGAACAACGGCGGCCCGGCCCTCGCGGCGGACGGCACGCTCATCATGGCCGACCTCAACGGTCTGCGGGCGTGGCGGAGCGACCGCACGCCCCCGTGCGTGGGAGACTTCGACGGCGACAGCGACGCGGACGGCGACGACATCATCGCGTTCTTCGCCGCGTGGGACGCGGGCAGCCCGCGTGCGGACATCGACGGGGTGAACGGGACAGACGGCGACGACGTGATCGTTTTCTTCGCGGCGTGGGACGGTGGGTGCTGAGGCCGGGGAACGGTGGACCCTTGCTGCAATCGACGGCCGACCGCCGCGGAGAGCAGGCACGCAAAGCCGGGTTACCGTGGGCGTGCGTCGTCGATGACGCAGTCGCGGTAGGCCTTTGAGCTCACAACCTTCTGGGTCTATCAGCGACGGCCGACGGCGCGGCTCATCATGCGAGGGCTATTCGAACTCGCGACGCCTGTCCTGGGCGCGCTCAAGCCGGGCCGAAGTCCGTACTTGGAGGGCTTGAGTAGGCCGAGGTCCTGCAACTGCCTCACAACTTCCTGCATCTGAAGGACGCGGTCAGGCGACACGCCCGGGTTGCGGCGGGCGGACTCTGCGAGTGTTGGCTTGGTGCGGGGGTCCATCGGATTCTGACTCAAAAGTAGGCTCTGGAATGTACGAAGACCACAGACTTCAGGGTTGCCATGTAATCCGAGAGACAATGGTGGTACTTTCGAACGCTCGCGTGGAGGTTTTTGTGCGCCATTAGATCGTCGATCTTGAGCTTCAGTTCGTCGCTCTCCAGCGTTGCCCGTGAGATTCCGCGGCCGTGCGAGTGCCACCGCTGGTTGTCGCTGAGCACGGTGGCGATCTGCATCGCCCGCTCTTCCCGAAGCCGGGGCGTTACCGCTGTCTTGCTGGTCTCAGTCGCAGCCCAGTTCTTGAACTTGTACTTCGCAAGCCAGTTTTTCAGCAGCGTGATCGATAACTCACGGGCTTGCTCGAACTGGTGGAGCTCGGCCAAGTCGAACTTGGACAGCAGCGCGTACTCGGCATTGGTGAGCGTGCCCTCGCGGTCTTTTTGGAGGAGGCGCTCGTACTGGATCAGATACGAGAGCGCGGGCACGAATCGATCGTCCTTGATGACCTGCGGGTCAATCGGGCCGAGCCGAGAGAAGTAGTCCATGTAGATTGAGTCGCCAGACATCGCGAAGATGGTCCCGGCCGACATCGCCCGATCCGGGATGATGAACGCCACGTCGTCACAAAACGTTCGGATCGTGTCGACCATCCGCTCCACAACCTCGGCGCTCCCGCCGTCGGTATCAAGCAAGACGACCACGCGCCGATTCGTTCGTCGGTCTCCGATTCGCTCGACCGCGTCACGGACGAGCGTCTCCAAGCCGTTCATGATGGGGCCATAAATGGACACGGCGTCGCGGTCCAGAGTCTCTTCGATGTCGCCGATGTGGCGGTCGAGATTCTCTTGCACCACCGCGTTCAATCCAGAGGGGTCGACAGCCATCCATAGCTCCCGTTTGCGGCCGGGGAAATGATAGCAAGTCGACCTCCTGCGCTGTCGGCGGCGCCGCAGATCCTTGCTATGGATGCCGCAACTGGCTGTCGCGGCGAGTCCTTGGTTCTGGATCCTCCTCGAATCATGCGTGGCCGTACTCCGCCGGCGTTCGGGAGGCCTTCGCTCGTGTGCCGGTCGCGGCTGTCGGAGCAACTCTCAACCCACGACGGCCCGAGGCTGGTGGGTCGCTATGGGGGCAACCCGCGATTTATGAAGGCGCGCGGATCGCCACCCGAGCCTTGTTACAATCGACCGTTAAGCAGCGAGCCGAGTGCGCTCGCCGCCGCGGGGGCACGTACCAGCATGGATTCGGACAAACCGACAACCCCGTTGTCATCGGACGGCACAGCCGGCGCCTTCCGCGCGCCCGAGGAGCGACCCGGCGAGTCGATCGGCCCGTACCGCCTGCTCGAAGTGATCGGCGAGGGCGGGTTCGGCGTCGTCTGGCTGGCCGAGCGCCGCAAGCCGATGGTGCAGCGGGTTGCGCTCAAGGTCATCAAGCCGGGCATGGACAGCAGGGCGGTGGTCTCCCGCTTCGAGCAGGAGCGGCAAGCCCTCGCGGTGATGGACCACGTCGGGGTCGCGAAGGTCTTCGACGGCGGGATCACGCCCACGGGGCGGCCGTACTTCGTGATGGAGTACGTGCAGGGCGAACCCATCACGACCTTCTGCGACCGGCACCGGTACACCATCCTCCAGCGGCTGGAACTCTTCGCGACCGTGTGCGAGGCGGTGCAGCACGCGCACCAGAAGGGCATCATCCACCGGGACATCAAGCCCTCGAACATCCTGGTCACCCTCGGGCACGAGCGGCCGACGGCAAAGGTCATCGACTTCGGCGTGGCCAAGGCCATCAGCCACGCGCTCACCCCTCACACGATCTTCACCGAGACCGGACAGATCATCGGCACGCCCGAGTACATGAGCCCCGAGCAGGCCGAGATGGGGCGGCTGGACGTCGACACGCGGACGGACGTCTACTCGCTGGGCGT
>JBMOHX010000141.1:0-9427 GCA_049317625.1 Phycisphaerales bacterium | reverse complement strand
CACCGGCCCCGCGTCACGATTGAATCGACCGAAAGCGATGACTGAACTCCTTCCGCTCCCCGATGGGAACGATCATGCCCGCCCCGGCAACACGCCAGAACACGGGTTTGTTTGCAACTCGCCGTTGGAGTGATGAACGATCATGACACAGCGCGGACCCGCGACCCCGCGTCCGCTCCGCCCCGCGCCGGCTTGTGCAACCGTCGTGAATGCATGCTGCGCCAAACTTCAACCGCGGCCGCCTCACAAGGCACCGCCGCTTCTCCTGACACAAGGCTAACCGCCAATCCCCGCCGTGGCAAGGTTTTTCCGCGCGCTTCACTCATGCTTGACGCAGCAGCAGCACGATATTGCCTACCACGGAAATCCCCAGGGCAACCGCCAGCGCCACCACCAACGCCTTCCTCACCGCCGGCCCGCCCACCTGAGACACCGGGATCTCCGCCACCACCGACGCCTCCGCCCTCGCCAATGACGCCAGGTCCACCCCGCCCACGTCCTTGTGCGCCATCGGCGGCCGCTGCTTGGCCTTCACCGCTCGCATGTCCGTCAGCAGGTCCTTGCAGTTCTGGAACCGCTTTTTGGGGTCCTTGGCCATCATCATCTCGATGACCTCGGAAATGCCCGCCGACAGCTTGGGGTTCACATGGTCCGGCGGCGCCAGCTCCGCCTTCAGGTGCTTGTGCATCACGGCCGACGGGTTCTTTCCGTCAAAGGGCACCGTCCCCGTCACCATGTGGTACAGCGTCGCCCCCAGCGAGTAGATGTCCGCTTGCGGCCCGATGTTCAACTCGCCCCGGATCTGCTCCGGCGAAATGTAATACGGCGTGCCGAAGGCCTTGCCCTGCTCGGCCTCCGCGGCTTCCTTGTCCGAGATCGCCCGCGCCAGCCCCATGTCCGCCAGCTTCGCGACCCCGCCCTTGGTCATCATCACGTTCTTGGGCTTCACGTCCCGGTGGATCAGCCCCTTCGCGTGCGCGTGGTCGAGCGCCTCCGCGATCTGGATCGCGATGTTCAGCGCCTCGTCCTCTGTGTGCCGCTTGTTCTTCACGATCTCGTCGTAGACCGTGCTCCCCTCCACGTACTCCATCACAAAGTAGTGGTAGTCCCCCGCTTTGCCCACGTCGTACGCCTGCACGATGTTGGGGTGGTTCAGCTGTGCCGCGGCACGCCCCTCGGCGTAAAACCGCTCGATGAACTGCGGGTTCCCGGAGTACTTCTTCGGAAGAATCTTGATCGCAACCAGGCGGTCGAGGCTGAGCTGCTTGGCCTTGAACACCGTGGCCATCGCCCCCGCGCCGAGCTTGGAGATCACCTTGTATCCGGGGATTTTTTGCCCCGAACGCTCGGCCTGCGCGACCTCGCGAAGCCGGGACATCTGCCGCTTGGTGACGTACTCGTTCGCGACGAGGAGATCCAGGATCGAGCGCTGGTTGCTGTCCTCGGCCATCTGCTTCGCGAGGGCAAGGCAGTGCTGCACTTCTTCGGTGGTCGCCAGTCCCTGATCGATCACCAGGCGGCCGACCATCGTGTCGAGGCTCGTGCCTTGCTTCGCGATCTCCTGGAGCACCTCGTCCGCGGACGGGCCCGCGAGGCCTGTGGACCCCATCCGCGACTCGATCGACGGCTTTCCAGAGGACGGGTCGACGTTCGACTTCGAGAGCGAAGAGGTGTCTTCCGGATCGGGCTGAAGTTTGGGGTCGGGCATCGGGTCGTCGAGCGTTTGGGTCGTGGACGCTGGGGCACATCCCCGTTCGGTCCGAGGTCCCTGGGAACGCGGGCGGAGAGATTAGGCGTTCAGGATACAGGATCGGAGTCGGGGGTGTCGCCCCATCAGCGCGGGCCGCAAACCGAGTGTCGATTCTTCATACGCCGCGGGGGCTCGGTTGGTTTGCCCCACGACGCAGCGCGAGCACGTGTTCGGGTTGCGGAAGGATCTTTGCGTCGATGTTCCGGCGAAAGGACGAGAAAAGCACCGTCCGAAACCGATCGGCCGGGCCGGGTCCTGCCGATGAGCAGGAATCTCCGGCCCCCGGAGATGCGAAATGAATCTTCATCGGGCGCTGAACAGGATTGAAAGCTGCGCTCGTTGTGGTATCTTCTGGTCAGCAGGCTGTCGGTTCTCGGCAGCTCTTGGATTCTGGGCGCAACTTTGGTAGGCTGAACCCGCGATGTGGCGGGGCCGCGGGGTTGCGGAGAAGGTTGAGCCCTTGCCGTGTTCAACGGCAATGGGTGGGCGGAAAGAATCACGCTGGGGTAGACGGCCCGCGAGCGAGCACGCGAAGCGGGGCCGGGCATCGGAGTGACGCCAGTCACGGCAACAGGAGCAAGGTGATGAAACGGTTCAACGGAAGCAGCAGGGCATTCACGCTGATCGAGTTGTTGGTGGTGATCGCGATCATCGCCCTACTGATCGGCATCCTCCTCCCCGCCATCGGCAAGGCACGCCTCGACGGCCAGCGGACCGTCAGCCTCAGCAACCTCCACCAAAACTCGATCTACATGGGCTATTACAGCCAGGAGCAGAAGGAGGAGTTCCTGAACCCCTTCGGCACCTCCGATCGCGCCTTCAGCGCGTGGGACGACCGCTGCGTCGTCTACGAGCCCGTCGGCATCGCTCAGCGGAACGGCCATGCCCCTTGGACCTACGCCTGGGATTACGGCGCGGGCGTCCAGAGCAGCCAGGGCACCGAAACCTACGCGTACCACTGGCTGAGCCACATGCTCTTCGGTGATAGCGACGTGAGCTCCCGCGCCATCTCGGGCTTCGCTCCCGCCGACCGCGCCATGACTTCGTTCATGCGTGAGCTCCAGGCTGGCAACGCCCAGACCGACTTCTCGTGGATCTTCCCCGTCTCCTACTGGTACCCGCCGGTCTTCTGGCAGGACCACAGCCGCCGCTTTAACGCCACCAACGGCAACGCCCGGCCGGCGGCCAACGCCGCCAACGGTTTCTACATCCGCCGCAACCGCATCTCCGACGTCATCGTCTCCAGCAAGAAGGTCCTGATGTTCGAGCGCGGCGACTTCTACAGCAAGGACCGTGGCGCCAAGATGAAGCAGTGGAACTCCCCCAACGCCAAGGTCCAGGTCTGCATGGTCGACCTGAGCGCCAGGCCCGTCTCCATGGCCGATGTCATCTCCCGCACAACCACGAACCTCTCCGCTCTTGTCCCCACCCAGCAGGGCGAACTCCTCGCGCCGCAGGGTACTTGGAACCCGGGTGCCGCCGAACTGAACTACTTCTTTGAGTTCACCGGAGACCCCCGCCAGAGCGTCTTCGAGTTCGACATCGCGCCGCCCAAGCCCGCGTACTTCTTCGCCACCCGCCTGGGCATCAAGGGAATCGACGTGCCATGAGCGAGATGCCGGACAAGAAAAAGCTGATCATCGGCGGTGCCGTCGTCGGGGTGCTCCTCCTCGTCGTGCTCTATTTGAACTTCGGTGGCGGAGACCCCAAGACTCCCGAACTCTCCGCGGCCGAGCAACGCGCCGCGGAGATTCAGAAGGCCGCTGAGGCCCAGGCCGCGACAAATCCCCCGGATGCCCCGCCCGAGTTACCCAAAGAAGGCCGCCCTCCGCGAGGCGTAACGCCGGCCAAGTAACCCACAATCACCCGTTCCTTCAACCGGCCCCGCGTGGGGCCGGTTTTCATTTCGACTGACCTTCCCCTCCTCGGTCTGCGCATTGCCGGTCGCTATGACCAGGCCCTTTACCGCTCAGCCGACGCCAGTCAACCCATCCGGGGGACTTGCCCGCCTCCTCGGCGCAGGGCTTTTGCACACGTTACCGCCGCTGGTCGTCTTCGGTTCGGCAGCACTCCCGTCGCAGGGCATCCCGGAACCGCTCGCGCACGGCGCGGCCCTCGCGACAGCCATGACCGTCGTCGTCACCATCGCCGGCGGCGGTTTCGGAGCCGTCACGGCCGTGGGCTGCAAGCGAAAGCACGCCGCGATCATTGCCGCATCGGCCGCGGCGTTCTGCGGAACGGGAACCTTCATGGTCCTCACCGCCGCTGTCGAGTTTGGCGGGTGGACCTGGACCATCGCCTCAGCCGCGCTCCTCCTCTCGCTGCACGCGGGCAATCTCTCGATGAGATCGATGATCTCCGCGATCGGCGCCGAGCCTATCGCTGCATCCGCCGCGAAATCAGAAACGCCATCGCGAGCGACTGCTGGTCGTCCAGCCACGGCTCGCACCACGTCGCGACGTTCGTGTTGAGGTCCGCCTCGGTCACGCCCCCACCCGTGCGCTCAAAGTGCTCGCCACCCAGCGGCACGCCGATAGCGCGGTGCTCGTCATCGTGCTCTTCCAGTGCATCGGGTCGCACACCCACACGGCCCACTACTCGCCGTCTTGATCCCCTCAACGATCACCGGGAGGGCACCTTCCATGCCCTCCCGGCCCCATGCGCGGGATGAACACCAGCTTCCCGCCCGTCGCGCCGGGCTCGGCACCGTCGCAAAACGCGACGACCCCGACCCTGCTCAGCGACGGCGACGGAGTCCGATCAGCCCGGCCAGGCCGACGAGAGCCGCGGCACCCGGAGCGGGGACCAGGACAACCGAGCAACTGTCGACGTAGCTCGCGTTGTCATCGATTCCAGAGAGCCCTTGGAAACTCAACGTCGTCGTCGTCGCATCGGCGACAAAGGCGAATGACTGCGGCGCCCACACAATGTTGAACGCAGGAGCGGGCGGCGTCAACGCGGTGTTCAGCAGCGGGCTCGCCCCGTCGAGTCGAACACCGATGGTCGCCGCCGGCAACTGGTCGTCCGACGCTCCGATGCAGAAGGAAAGCTCGTACATCTCCCCGATCACCGTTTGAAAGGACTGAGAAATGGTCGCTTGACTGCCCGTGCCGCTCAGGTCCAAGTAGTTGTCGCCGTGGTGGGCAAAGTTAAACGTCGGGTTCCCGGTGTCGATCCCCGCGTCCGGTGCGTGGTGAATGACGATGTTGCCGAATCCCGAAACCGTCCAATGCGGGACTCCCGCCGACGGAGCCCAGTACTGACGGTGAGAACCGGTAAACGCGGGGTTCTCAAAGCTCTCGTTGAGCAGCAGGTTCTGCCCGGAGGCGACCGTCGGGGCAGCCGCCATCCACGCCAAGGCCACCGCGCCGGCGACCGTGTGCCGCAGGGCGCGGCTCGTCATGGCTCTGTTGCTGCCGATCGTGCTCACATTGTTCATTGTCGATCTCTCCAGCAACGTGTCCTGCCGCGGCTTGCGGAGGATCGCGTGCTACCTGACCTTCGCCGACAACGCCGCGTTCTTTCACGCGATGGAGAAGTTCTTCGCGACCCGGCCGGGTGGCGGGATCGACGCCCTCACTGGCGCAGAACGCGGCATGCGAGCCGGATCCCGGCCCGCCCTTGATCGTCCAGATCCCGAACAGTCGTACGGGCTGCGCCAACCCGGCCCGCCCGCATCTGCAAGAAAGGCAATGGCCGCCCGACCTCGCAACCCGTCGTCGGCGTCCGCGTCCTGACGCGGCCCGCGATGCTCCGGCCGTTCAATCCACCGCCGATCGCCCTACCTCTGCATCCGCCGCGAGAGCAGAAAGGCCATCTCGAGCGCCTGCTGGTAGTTCAGCCGCGGGTCGCAGCGCGTCGCGTAGTTCGTGTTGAGGTCCGCCTCCGTCACGCCCGAAGCGCCGCCGACGCACTCGGTCACGTCCTCGCCCGTGAGCTCGAAGTGCACGCCACCCATCGGCACGCCGACCGCGCGGTGCGCGTCGTAGGTCTCTTCGAGCTCCTGCACGATCGCGTCGAAAGACCGGGTCTTGATCCCCGTGCTCGTCGTCGTGCTGTTCCCGTGCATCGGGTCGCACATCCACAACGCCCGCTCGCCCGCGGCCTTGATCCCTTCGATGATCGCGGGCAGCACCTTCGGTGCCTTCCCCGCCCCCATCCGCGTGATGAACACCAGCTTCCCGCCCTCGCGCGCGGGGTTCAGCGCCCGCGCGAGCGCCACCGCATCTTCAGGCTTCGTCGATGACCCGATCTTTACGCCCACCGGGTTGCGGATGCCGCGGAAGTACTCCACGTGCGCGCCGTCGATCGCCCGCGTCCGCTCCCCGATCCACGGCATGTGCGTCGTGAGGTTGTACCACCCTTCGCGCCGCGGCACACGCCGCGTCTGTGCCTCCTCGTAGTTCAGGTGCAGCCCCTCGTGACTCGTGAAAAACTCGACACGCGTGAGATCATCCACGGTCCGCTCGCCGAGCGCTTCCATGAACCGCAGCCCGTCCGCGAGGTTGGTCGTCATCCGCTCGTACTCGGCCCGCAGCGCTTCGCTCAGCGACGCACGCTTCACGAACGAGAGATCCCAGTACTCGGGGTGGTGCAAGTCGGCGAACCCGCCGTCTACCAGCGAGCGGATGAAGTTCAGTGTCAGCGCCGCGTGCTTGTACCCGCGCACCATCTGCCAAGGATCCGGCCGCCGCGCCTCGGGCGTGAACTCGTCGCGGTTCACCAAGTCGCCGAAATAGCTAGGGAGAGTTACGCCCCCGCGCGTCTCCGTCGGCTTCGACCGCGGCTTCGCATACTGCCCCGCGAACCGCCCGATCCGCACCACCGGCCGCTTGATCCCGTGCACGAGCACCAGCGACATCTGCAGCAGGATCTTCAGCTTGTTCGCGATCAGCGTCGATGTGCAGTCCAGCACGGACTCCGCGCAGTCGCCCCCCTGCAACACAAAGTGCTTCCCCGCTTCCGCGCTCGTCAGCAACGTCCGCAGGTGCTCGATCTCCCACGACGTCACCAGCGGCGGCAACTCGCCCAGCCCGCGCTCCGCGCGCGAAAGCTCCTCCGCGTCGGGGTACTCCACCTCCTGGGCCCGCGCCTTACGACGCCAGCTCCGGGGCTCCCAGTCCGATGTGTGTGGTTCTGCGGTCACGCCCGATGGTAAGCCGGCGCGATCCGCTCGTGCGTCTTCCAGAAATGGTCAAACGACGCGGCGAACCCGTACTGCTCCGCCCACGCCGCCGCGAGCCGCCCCATCTCCCGCAGCCGCTCGGGAGAGGACCCCAGCTCGACAATCGCCCGCAACCACGCCCGCTCGTCCTTCGCCGGCAGCACCAGCCCCGTCCGCCCGTTGTCCACCACCCCGCTCGGCCCGCCCTCGTCGGTCACCAGCACCGGCACGCCCGAGGTCTGCGACTCGAGCACCACCTGCCCCAACGTATCCGTCGCCGAAGGAAACGCAAAGAGATCCGCCGAGGCGTACAGCGTCGCCAGCTCCTCACCGTGCCGGAACCCCAGGAAGTCCGCCCCCGCACCCTCAAGCGCCCGCTCCATCGGCCCCCGATACGGCCCGTCACCCACCACCGCGAGTGCCGCATTCACCCCACGCGCCGCCAGCGCCGCCCGCGCCTCCGCCCACACCCGCGTCACAATCGGCAGCCCCTTCTCCACGCTCACCCGGCCCACGTACAGCACGCGGACATCCGCATCGCGGCACCCCAGCCGCTTCCAGATACCCGGATCCCGCCGATTGACCCCGAACTTCGTCAGGTCGATCCCCGGCTTCAGCCGCTCGATCCGCTCGTTCGCCACACCCAGCCCGCGCATCGCCGCGGCGTACTCCTCGCTCCGCGAGAACACGACAGAGAACGGCCCGTAAAACCACGACATCGTCGCGGTGCACGCGTCGGTCAGGCTCTCCTTCCCGAGGATCCGCTGCACGTACTCCGGAAAGTCGGTGTGGTACACCCCCGCCAGCGGGATCCCATTCCGTCGCGCGAACCACCGCCCAACCGTGCCCACCGGCCCGGGAGTCGAGACATGGACCACGTCCGGCCTGACCTCCGCCGCGGCCCGGAGCATCGCCAGCGCCGGCGGCGCGACGAGCTTCAACTGCGGGTACGCGGGCATGGTGATGGACGCCGCGGGCGCGAAGTTCCGCACGTTGTCGAGATCGGGCGCGCGGAAAGGCGTGCTGGTGAAGACACGCAGGTCGCGACGGGTGCGCAGGGCCTGCTGCGCGGCGTCGGAGATGAACCGAGCAACCCCATTGATGTCGGCCAGGGTGTCTGTAAAGAGCAGGACTTTCATGATGCGGCGCGGAGCATACCGAACCGCGCGCGACGCTGCGCTCAGAAACCAAGAACCTCCAGGGCAATCGTGAGACCGCAACGACGCCCCTTTCCGTCGCGATCCGGTCTTGCTGCACGCCGGAGGCGTGGACGGAAGTAGCCGGGGCGTTGCGTCGGCTTTGCGACGCACCCCCGGGAAGCTGCGCGTTTCGGTCCTGCACCCCGAAGGGAGTGCACGCGCGAACAGGTGCCCCTCGCTCCCTCGCAGGTGGGATCATCCCCGAAGCGCGTACACCCGTGCAGACGATAATGCAGCCCCCGCCGAAACCTCCCGGCCACTCCCGGCATCGAATGCGATGTACGGAAGTCGTACCACACGAAGGAGCCTCAACGATGCCGCGTATCCCCGCTGTCGACCCTGCGACCGTCACCGGCCGAGCCAAGGAGATCTTCGAAGGACCCCTGAAGGGGAAGACCTTCAACATCTTCAAGTCCATGGCCGCCAGCCCCGCGGTGCTCGACGCCTACCTCGGCATGTCGGGTGCGCTGAACGGCACCACCCTCTCCGCCAAGGAGCGCGAAGTCATCCAGCTCGCCATCGGTGAGGCCAATAACTGCGGCTACTGCGCCGCAGCCCACACCGCCATCGGCAAGGGTGCAGGCCTGACGGAAGACCAGACCGTCGAAGCCCGCCGGGGCAAGATGACCGACCCCAAGCTGGGCGCGCTGGCCCGGTTTTCACTGGCGATTCACGAGAAAAAGGGATTTATCTCCGACACCGACGCCGCCGAGTTCACCCGAGCAGGGTACTCACAAGCACAGATGGGCGAGGTGGTTGCGACGTATGCTCTCGCAGTTTTCACGAACTACTTCAATCATCTGAATGAAACCACGCTTGACTTCCCCCAGCCTCCTAGGCTTTAATGTCCCTACACGAGCCCCCTCCAAGGCCCGTGAGCCATCTCGGCTCCGGGCCATTTCTATTTTTGGGTTGAATGGGAAGCAGCGCAAGCGTTCCGCCGCACCGACCGGTTCCGAAACGTGCCCGGTTTCCAGCATCAACAGCTTGACGCCGAGCCGACCTTCTCGGCCCGCTCCAAAGCTGAATCCACCGTACCCGTCGTCATCTCGGATGATCTGGGCGCTGGGTACCATTCCGCGGCAAGGACGTGAACGTTCCTACCCGATGACGGAAGCCATGCAACTCACCCTGAACATTCCAGACCGTCTCGTCGCGAGCCTCCGAGAGGCGTTCGGCAACGACCTCAACCGAGCAGTGCTTGAGAACTTCGCGGCAGAAGGATATCGCACGGGCAAACTCAGCCGCTTTCAGGTTCAGACGATCCTCGGCTTTGAGACCCGCTGGGATACCGAAAACTGGCTCGGTGACCGC
>JBMOHX010000140.1:0-9430 GCA_049317625.1 Phycisphaerales bacterium | reverse complement strand
AGACCGAGAGCCGCGGCGATGGAGCTGAGGGTGTGATTGGGGTCGAAGAAAGTGGTGAGGAGGGTATTGAGCTGGGAGTTCGGGAGGCCGAGTGGGATGGAAGGGTCACAGACGGGTTCCATAGGCGTAGCGTACGGTACGCGGGAGGGTCTTTCTAGTTTTCGATAGGTTTATTTTTGGGATAAGGGCGTTTGGGATTCGGGATTCGGGGCGAAGCGGTTGATGAGATCGGGGCGGAAGGCGGCTGTTTGCACTTTGCCGCGGCGTTCTTCTTCGCGTTCATCGCTCTTGTAGTCCCGCTCGTTGGCTTCGCTTCCGAGCGCCTGGCGGCTCCCTTCTTGTTCGAGCGGCTTCCCATCGGATCCCCGCCCCCACCGCGCCCGCCTGGGGCTGCGTTCCTCGGTGTGCTTCTCCACGGCGATGCGTCCACAGCCGTCAGCACGCGGAACGTTCGCCCGTCGTTGATCGTTTGATCGCTTGCGAAGTGCCGAGCCTGGTGGGCCCCTTGACGTTGAGCCAAACGCGAGAGCGACCCGTATCACGTGCGCTCCTCGCGGGCGGGACGCCCGCGGCACTCTTGGGCGGGGGCGCCCACGCCACATTGGGAGGATGACTTTGGCTTTCGCGACGTATCCTGTGGCATGACCATCGACCACGGGATGCTTCAGTCTTCGCTCTCGCTTCCGGGCCTCAGAAGGGGCAAGGTCCGCGACGTCTACGACCTCCCCCCGGACCGCCTGCTCATCGTCGCAACCGACAGGATCTCGGCCTTCGACGTCGTCATGCCCACCCCCATCCCAGGCAAGGGCCGCCTGCTGACCGAGCTCTCCAGCTTCTGGCTTGGTTTCATCGAGTCCTGCGGCATCTGCCGGACCCATCTTGTCAGCACCAACGTCGATTCGCTCCCGACCTCCGCCTTCGCCGCGGGCGGTTCGACGCCCGACGACCTTCGCGGCAGGATCACGATCGCGCATCGCGCAAAGGTGGTGCCCATCGAGTGCGTCGTCCGGGGCTATCTGGAGGGTTCGGGGTGGAAGGAGTATCAGGCGACCGGTCAGGTGTGCGGCGTCCCGCTCCCGCGGGGTCTGCGTCAGTGCGACCGGCTCCCCGAGCCGATCTTCACTCCCGCGACGAAGGAGGAACTCGGGGCCCATGATCAGAACATCACGTTTGACCAAGCCGCGGCGATCGCGGGCCGCGAGACGATGGAGTGGCTGCGGGCGACGAGCCTGCGGGTCTATGAGGCGGCCTCCGAGCACGCGCGGGCCCGCGGGGTGATCATCGCGGACACCAAGTTTGAGTTCGGCTGGATCGAGTCGGGCGGCGGTCGCGAGTTGATCCTGGTTGACGAGGCGCTCACGCCGGACAGCAGCCGCTTCTGGCCTTTGGACGGCTACGAGCCGGGCCACGCGCAGAAGAGTTTCGACAAGCAGTTCCTGCGAGAGTGGCTGGAGGCGCTGGTCGCCAAGGGCGAGTGGAACAAGCAGGCCCCGGGCCCATCACTCCCCGCCGAAATCGCAGAAGCCACGCTCACCAAGTACCGAGAGGCCACGAGGCGACTGAGCGGAGAGGCGTAAGGCACCGCTCAGGCGTTCGTGGCAAAGCGCCGCGTCCTCTGCTTTTCGTTCTTCGCTCTTCGCTTTACTTCGACTCAACACTCGGCGTCGCCTGGCTGCGCTCGAGCGCAATCCGCGCCAGTTCGGCCCGGCATTCTTCGAGGTTCGGCGGGGGCGGGAAGACCTGATCGAAGCCGCGGGCGAGTCCGGTTTTCGCGGCTTCGTCCATGATGGCCCTGTACTGCTCCGCGAGAGGGTCATAGGCCCAGCACTTCACGTCGTTGGGCGCTCCGCCGTAGACGCGTTCGGCGTCGTCGACATCGAGGGTCAAGAGGAACTGGTAGAAGATGTTGCCGGCGAGCAACTGGAAGTTGCGCTCGAAGAGTTCCATCCGCATCGTCTCGCGGTTGATGACGTTGCCGCGGAGCTGCTCTTTCATGTAGAAGCGGTGGGCCGAAGCGGCGTACTGGAACTGGGCGCGGAAGAGCTCATCGTCCCCGGCGAGGAGACCCGACGCGTACGCCGAGAGCAGGGCGCTGGAGATCTGCGCCATCGCGACGTAGGGCGAGGTGAACCGGTCGTTCAGCTCGCGCTGGACCCATTCGTCGAGGGGCAGGCCCTCTTCGGCGATCCAGCCCGGGTCGTTCACGTTGCGCCCATCGAGCGTCCGGAGCTTCGTGCGCCACTCTTCGGCCTTCTGCCTTTCTCCGCGACGGTAGTAGTAGCACACGACGTCGCGGAGGAAGTTCTCGTAGCCGTTGATGAACGGGCGGAACCCGCGGTCGGCCCTGTTGTCGGCCCATGACCGCTTCGAGACCTCTTCGAGGATCTCGCCGTAGCTGTCCGCGAAGTGCACGTTGACCATGCACTGCCATGTCGGCGGAGCGGCGGCGCCTTCGGGCGCATCCAAGCGGGTGCGGGTGGCGAGGAAGTCGAAGAAGAGTTCGCCCGAGCGGAAGAGCTCCTGCACGCCCTGGGAGACCATGCGGTCGGTGTTGATGAAGTCGTAGTCCCGCTTGTTCTTATCGTCGACGCGGGAGAGGCCGCCCTCGACGCCCTTCGCGGCCCAGTACACGGCGTGCGTCGCGGGGAGCCGCCAGTCCATCGGTCCGTACTTCCGCGTGAACCGCACCATGTCGGGGGGCGACATGTGGTACCGCTCGCGCACGATCCGAGACCGGACATACGCGAGCAGGGGAGGCCACGCGTCCGCGAGGGCTGGGTCCTCGATCAGTGCTCCCAGCGGCTTGAAGTAGTTTTCCTTGTCGAACTCGGGGTCGGACTCCCAGAGCTTGCGGCGCGTCGAGAAACGCACGCACTGGAAAATCTCGTACCGGTCGAGGAAGCCCATCGAGAGCTCGTTGACGTTCGCCTCGGCGGCGAGCCGTTCGACCAGCGTCTTCACGGTCGGGTGCTTCGCGACCACCTCTTCAAGCGTCCCGGGCGCCTCGGCGATGGGTTGCAACCAGTTCGCGTAAGCGTCGATCGCCTTCAGCCGGTCGCGCATCTCGGGGGTGTTCCGAGGGGGCGGCCCGAGGACCACCGTCCACTCCGCGGCGAGCCTCCGCTTGTAGTACCCGTTCGCGTCGTCGGTGTACCCGCCGATCTTGTGGTTGAAGATCCAGGCGAGCTCCTTGTGCAGGAGCATGTCGTTCGGGTTGGCCGGGATCCCTTTGTCTCTGAGGATCCGCACACCCTGGCTCACCCAATCCCAGCGCTCCGCGTTGGTCTGGGTCGATACCGAGATGTTGTACGCGAGGTTCCAAGCGTGGAAGACCCACACGCGCGGGAAGCGTGGCTGCAGCTTCGTGATGGCGCTCGACAACTCCACTGCCTCGTGGTACTTGCCCGCCTCCTTCATGTCGTTGGCGCGGATCCACAGCATGTTGACGAAGAGCCCCCGGAAGGCCCCCATCGCGATCCCCGCGGAGACCTCCCAAGACGCGGAGTCCTCGACCTGGTCCGTCGCCATCAGCCGCGAACGCCCGGCCATCGTGGTCATCGCGACGGACAGGTACGCCGACGCGCCCAGGAACAGCACCGCCGCCACGCACGCCAAGAGTTGGACTCGAGTCTCACGGTTCATGCCGTTCCTTCTACTGTCCGGAGTAGGTCGCGAGTTCGCGACGTTTGAAGACCAGTACCGCCCCGACGTACAAAATCACCGTCATGAGTGCGAGCACCGCCGTACCCCCGAACACATCCTGCCACGACAGCCACAGGCCCCCCACCAGCCGCGGCACCGGCTTGAGGTCCGCGTAGATTCCAAAGAGCGTCGAGACCAGCTCGGCGACCTTCGAGATGACCGTCGGGATGAGCATCATCTTGCCCTTGTCGTCCTCGGTCTGGTAGACCTGGAGCGCTTCGTGCAAGAACGAGGCCCCTTCCGCGGCGAGGAACGACGTGAAGGCCACGAGGCTTGCGACCGGGAAAGAGAGGCCGGTCGCGGCGCAGATCGCGAGCATCGCGAGGAAGCCCAGCTTCACCCACAGGACGAGCATCACGCGGATGTAGTTCATGCGGTACCCGCCGACCGAGTAGGTCACCTCGAGCCCGTCGTTGGCGAACGTCATCGTCTCAGGGTTTGACCTCCCGCGGAAGACGTCGCCGTTCTGAACCCGCAACTCCAGCAACCCGTTCTCGTCCACCACCGTCGGCAGCAGTTCCACGGTGTGGAACTGCGAGAGCCCGATGGTCTGTACGAAGGGCATGTTGTTCGGAAACTGCAGCGTGAGGTGGTAGAGCTGGTCGGGCATGTTCGCGCCCGCGTTGATTTTGAAACGCAGGATGATCGGCCTGTTCTGCCGCTTCGCGTCCGCCAGCCCCTCGAACCGGTAGATCCGCTCGCCCCCCGGCGCGATCGACCGGTAGACGACCCCGATCGACTTCCTGAGCTCGGTGGCGAGCTTCTGCCGGATATCGTGCTCCTGTTGGAAACGAAGCTCCGAGGTTGAGTCGTCGAGCTGCCGGTGATATTCGATCTCCTGCTGCACCCGCTGGTCCAGGTTCTTCTTGAACTGCTCCTCGTCGACCTCCGGCTCTGAAACCGGCACCGTCAGCCGCGCGGTGAGCACCTGCATCTCGAGCACCTTGCGGTCGTCGGTGAGACCTCCGCCCTCCGCCGCCACGTACGCGGAGCGTTCGCCCAGCGCCCGCTGGTCGCGGAGGTACTCGGTGAACATGAAGATCGCGGCGCCACAGGTGAGCATGAGCACCGCCGCGAGCCCGGTCACGCCCAGCCACTTGCCCAGCAGGTACTGCGCATGGGAAACCGGCTTGGTGATGGTCTGCCAGAGCACCTTGTCTCGTTGCTCGAAGCAGACGCTCGCCGTCGCGAACGTCAGCACCAGCAGCGCAACCATCCAGAAGGATCCGCCGACGCTGTACTGCAGGAACGATTGCACGCGGTACCGCAGCGGCTGCTCGGCATCGAGCATCATCGGCAGGGCCGCGAGGCCGAAGATCAGCAGCACGATGAAGATGAGCCCCACCTTCATCCGGACCGCCTCCGCCACCGTGTTGCGGGCGACCGCGAGAATCGGGTGCGGCGCGGACAGGGCGAGGTTGAGTACGCGCAGGAGCGCGGAGAATGCCAGCGTGAGCGCGACCAGCCCGCCGGCGAGCACTGCGACCGTCCTCGTCGAGCCAAAGAGCGAGAGCGGCACGATGACCAGCGAGCCCGCGACGATCACGCCAAGGTATGTCAGGCCCAGCCCGAGCCAGATCACCGTCAGGGCGAGCGCCACAGCGGCCGCCGCGCCCGTTGCAACTCCGCCCCAGTCCTGACGTGCGGAGAGCACGTCGTCGATGATGCGAGCGGTCGCCTCCTCGTTGCTCTTCATCACCTCCCGCATCTGCTTCTCGGCCGAGTCGGCACCAACCTCGCCATCGGCGGGCTCGGTTGGGGATCCGGCGTCCGGCGTCCGAGCCGATTCCGAGCTCGGGGCGGACGCGGGGTCCCCTTGCACGCCCGGTTCGGGGACGTTGATCCGAACCGCGTACGCGATGACCGCGACCAGACCGATCGCAACCACCACGCAGCTCGCCGCGATTTTGAAGAACTGGCTCCGCTGAATGTTGTCGATCCGGAGCAGCCGCTCGCCGAAAGTCACGGCTGCTTCTCCCCGCCCTGCGGGGGCTTCTCGATCAGCGAGCCGATCACCGAGAGATCAATACCCTTCGTGGGGAGAGGCGCGGCCGGCGCTCCCGGGGAGCGCACGTCGCTGGCCTTGTCCGGCTCGGCGGGCCTGAGCAACTGACCGATCACGTTTGAGTCCGGACCCGTCGGCGCCATCGGGGCCGAGACATGCCGGATCGGGGCCGGGCGTGATTCCTCGCGGGAGGCGTTGACCAGCCCCTCGATAAGCTGTTCCCCGTCTTCTTCGGCCTTCAAGAACGAGGCCGTCTCACCGCCCGCGGTGGCACCGGATGTGGCCACCTGCTCGGCCTTGGCTTGCTCCACGATATCAAGGAAGAGCTCCTCGAGCGACTGGCGCGGCTTGGTGATCCTCCGCACGGATCTCTCGCCGCCGCTCTCGGCTCGGAGCAGCTGATCGACCGCGGCGATGGTCCGGTCGTCGAGCGCATCGGTCTCGATCGATGTGCGGTCCTGCGCGACGAGAAGCTCGTCGCACGTTCCCTCGGCCCGCTTCTGCCCGCCGTAGAGGATCACGAGCCGGTCCACGCAGTCTTCGACATCGGCGAGCAAGTGGCTCGAGAGGAGCACGGTCTTCCCGCGCTTGCCGAGCTGGATGATGAGGTCCTTCACCTGACGCGTCCCCAGCGGGTCCAACCCCGTCGTGGGCTCGTCGAGAATCAGAAAGTCCGGGTCGTTGATCAGCGCCTGCGCGATCCCGATGCGGCGCTGCATGCCCTTGGAGTACTCCCGAACCGGGCGGAACTGCGCCGAGGCGAGCCCGATCATGTCCAGGAGTTCGTCGATGCGGCGTTCGCGGGTGCGATAGTCGATCTCGAACAACTTCGCGTAGTACTCGAGGGTCTCGCGGGCGTTCAGAAAGCCGTAGAGGTACGACTCCTCCGGCAGGTAGCCGATCCGCTTCTTCACCGCCACGTCGGTCGGCGACTTCCCGAAGATCGCGATCCGCCCCATCGACGGCCGCAGCAACCCGAGGATCATTTTGATCGTCGTGCTCTTGCCCGATCCGTTCGGACCCAGGAGCCCGAAGATCTCCCGCGGGCGCACCTCGAAGGTCAACTGATTCACGGCCCGGGCCCGGTCCCGACGCCAGAAATCCTTGAACACCTTCGAGACCTGCTGAACGGCCACGACCGCCTCGCTCCCGCTTGACCGCGGGTGCACCAGCGTGGGAAAGCCGAACGGGTCTTGCGCCGGGATCTGGCTCATGCGAATCGTGCTCCTCCCGAGCCCGTCAGCCCGGGGTCTCCTGGAGATCGGTGTTGGTCTTGTACTCGCCGCGACGCAGCTCGTCGCGCCGACGGTTGTTGATCATCTCGTTCTCGCGGATCCTTCGGGCCTGATCGATCTCTTTCAGGATGTCCGGATCGCTGTTGAGCTTGAGCGTGAGGGTCTTCGAACCCGGCGGGAGGATCAGCACCTGAACGCTGTCGCGGGCCAGGAAGTCCCGCATCGCGGTCGACCACTCACGCTGCACCATCAGCGAGGGATTCGCCTTGTACTGCGCGAGCTTCGCCTCGAACCGCGCGAGCTTGCCACGCGAGTTGTTGACCACTTCCGAGCGGTACCGACGCGCGTCCTGCAACCGCGTCGCGATCTCGCCGGACGCCGCGGCTTCCACGCGTTCGTTGGCCTTCACCCATGCGCCCGACGCGTCCCGGGTTTCGACCTCGATCTCCACCGGCGTTCCTTCCAGAACACCCTCGATCTGCGTCAACGCGGCCTCCGCCCCGGCCTTGTCCGCCGCGGCGATCGCGGTCTCGTACCGTGTGATGAGCCCGACGACGCGGCGTGACTCGCTGGCCTCGCCCACGAGATACACCGACGCGCGGCCGCCGATCTCGTTCAAGCGGGTCGCGCGATCGGTCTGCGCTTTGTCGCGGGCTTTGGCCGCGTTCGAGACTTCCGCGGCGACCTTCTCGAAGTCCCGCCGCACCCAGAGCGGCGCGATCACCTGCTCGAGCGAACACTGATCCACCTTGAGCCCCGAGCCCATGCGGTCCAGCGTCTGCTGCGCGATGTCCTTGGCGACCAGCGCGACGGAGCTCGTCGCGGATCCCTGCTTCAGAAGGTCCTCGATCGCGACGCGGGCGCACGCGTGCACGGCCCCGCGACGCACCGCCGCGCGGACCAGATCCCGCTCATCGGACTCGAGGACGTTGTTCGCGTACTTCTCGACATCGGCCCGCTTGTAGGAGACGCTCCACTTGGTGTGCGCGATGTTGCCGTCGCCGGCGATGATGTAGCCCGCGTTGGCCTGGTCCGGCTTGAGGCTCTGCGTCGGCGCGAGCTTGTCCGGCGACGGATCAACGGCGCCCTCGGGGATCGAGACCCAGAAGTCCTTGTCGATCGAAACCCCGCCGACGCCCTGCTGCCCGACACGGATCAACTGCCCGATCGGGTAGGGGGCGCTCCAGCGCAGCCCCGGTTCGAGGTTGCTCTGCTGCACGCGCCCGAAGAGCAACCGAATTCCCTGCTCGCCCTCGTTGACGCGCTGGAACCCGGAGAGGATGAACGCGATCCCGAGGCCCGCCATCGCGACCTTGAGGAACGCGAACATCACGTTGAGCGCGTCGGCCAATGAACGGTTCGCCGGATCGAGCGGATCCTGGTCGTCCGACCCGCCTTGTCGCAGCTGCACCGAGCCGGCCCGGCGCGCCGCCGCGCCGCTCTCGCTGTCGGAGGCCAGCAACGGACCGTATCTGTTCATGCTCCCGCTCATCGCGCCTGGCTCCCGTTCTGGGCATCGCCAGCGGGCTTGCCCATCGACGTCACCCAGCTCTTGGGGGTCTTGAACTCGGGGATCTGGCCAGACTTGAGGCCGTCGAGCGCCGAGGGATCGAGCAGCGACATCCCCGGCATCGTGGTCGGCAGCACCAGCGTCGTGCGCTTGGCGACGACCGTCCGGATGAAGTCGATGTTGTCCAGGTATACCGCGAGCTCGGGGCTCTCGTTCATCATCGCCAGGTACGGCGCGGCCTCAAGGTCGCCGCGGGTCCGGATGTCCTGCGCCAATCGGTCCACGAACGCGGTGATCCGCTTCGCGTCCGCCTCGGCACGGGCGCGGATCGACTTCGCGAACGCCTCGCCCTGCGACTGCGTCTCCAGGGCCAACCGCTCACGCCCCGCCTTCATGCGGTCGATCACGGCCTTGGTCGTCTCTTCGGGGAGCATCAGGCGCGTGATGCCCACGTCCACGGCTTCGATCCCGTAGTCCTTCAGCGACAGGCCGCCCTTGTCCGCGGCCTCTGCGAACTGCTTGAGCATCTCGCCTTCGAGAGCCGAGATCGCGTCGGTACCGCCGGAGGCGAACAGCTGGTTGAACCGGTACTTGCTCACCAGCGCGAGGACCGCTCGCATGTTCTTGCGGAGGGACTCCTCCGCCGCGCGGTAGTGGTCCTCGGCGCGGTCGCCGGTGTAGCTGAACCGCTGGAAGAACCGGAGGGGATCCTTGACCTTCCAGGTGCAGAAGGCCTCGGCGATGATCTGCCGGTTGTCGGCCGTGGAGAGCTGCTCCAGCTTGATCGTGAGGAACCGCGTGCGGACGTCGTACCTCGTCACGTCGTCGATGGGGTACGGCAGCTTGAAATACAGCCCGGGCTCGAGCTTCACGGCGTCCGGCCCGGCCTGACCGAACCGCGTCTCGACCGCGGCCTCGGTGAAGCGCACGGTGTAGAGCACCATGTACGACAGCAGCGCCACGATGAGCAACGCCACA